>NZ_JAVRCI010000031.1:0-72531 GCF_034530835.1 Nostoc sp. DedQUE12b
GGGGAGCAGGGGAGACAAAGAAAGTAACCATGCCCAAGGCCCAATGCCCAGTCAAGGGCGTATCTGGCTGGGATTGAGTAGCTTGACTCGTAGTCTGCGTCCCTATGACTCGCTGGCGACGATTTGGGATATGGTTGCTCGTACTGCGTATACCCAGCTGAATTATTCGCCATTACTACTATTGGGAACTTTGGTGGGAATGCCTCTGATTTATTTAGCTCCGCCTATATGCGTGATTATAGGTGCAGTTTGGAGCAATTGGGCGATCGCACTTACAGGTATATTAGGATGGCTATTAATGACTTTCGCTTACTACCCGACAATCCGCTTTTATAAATGTTCTCCCTGGTTCGCATTGAGCTTACCTGCGATCGCTTTTATCTATACACTGATGACTCTAGACTCAGCACTCCGCCATTGGCAAGGGCGCGGCGGTGCTTGGAAAGGAAGAGTCTACCCCAACCCAGATAATTTATAGCTGGGATAAAATTTAATTTCAAAATCATTATTAATTCTCTCGAATTGCGATGTTCATGTATAATAGCTCCCTTTTATTCGCGAGTTTTCATCGCGAATAATTTTTGATTATCCCCGTCTTTTTGCCAAATTGGGGTGCTCCCTAAAAAATCGTGAGCGCATCCAGCAGAACTCATAACTCATTCACCTGAACGATGTACGTATAATTCTTTCTTTGTATAAAAATATATATAACCTATTATGTTATCAATAACAAAAATGATTTGGCATACACCTAATGATAGATAGATTTTATTAAACAAATAGTTTAGATTTGTAACAAGTTACACAGAACTAGGTAAAACACATGGCCAACATAATTGAAACTGCTACTAACAATGGTTCTTTTAACACACTAGTTGCAGCAATCGAAGCGGCTGGTCTGGTAGATACGCTCCAAGGTGCTGGCCCATTTACCGTCTTTGCACCCACTGACGAAGCATTTAACAAGCTTCCAGCAGGTACAGTAGACGCATTACTTCAAGATATTCCCAAGCTCAAGAAAATCTTGACCTATCATGTTGTCTCAGGCAAGGTACTGGCTGCTGATGTAGTTAAACTGAAGACAGCTACAACAGTTGAAGGTTCGGATGTAAAAATTGACGCATCTAACGGCGTTAAGATCAATGATGCAACAGTTGCAGCCGCAGACGTTGCTGCTGATAACGGTGTCATCCACGTAATTGACACAGTTTTGATTCCTGCATAACCAAACGTCAGAATAGCAAATGCTATTTCTGGGGTGACGACTACCTATAGTCGTTTATTTATTACAGACTGGTTGAATGTTTTTTAGTAAACATCAACTACCAACAAATCCATCTAGACAGGGTCTAGATGGATTTATTGTTTTATGCGTGTAGAAGCGTTGCAATTGCTAGTTTCTCTTAATTTAGATGTAATCAAATTTTTAGTTTTGCTAAACCTAAATAACGGATACCTTCGGGGGAAATGTCAAAACGGCAAGGTAAGACTTCTAAACCGAGAGCGATCGCATCCCGCAATAATTTACCATATATAGGATCTGTGCGATCGCCAGGGGAGAACTCAATACAATCACCCCGATTGATAAAGTAAAGCATCACTGCACGAGTCAAAGGTAATAACGCCATCAGTTCTCGCAAGTGTTTTTGTCCTCTTGTAGTCTCCGTGTCAGGAAATAGGGCTAATCTCCCTTCAGACAAAGTTGTATTTTTCACTTCTAAGTAAATCGGGCGTTCCTCATCACTCCCCGTCAAGAAAAAATCCACTCGACTTTTTTTATCTAGCCCATAAACCACCTCGCCCTTAATTTGGCTGTAGTTGCCCAATTCTGGAAAAAGGTATTTCATCAAAGCTAGTTTTACCACCCGATTGGGCAAAAAAGTATTTATGCCTACCCAAGTCGGCTCATTGTCATGTACCTGAATAAGTTCTAAAGTGTAAGCCAATTTGCGGTTAAGATTATCGCTTTTGGAAAGCTGTACCGCACTTAGAGGTGTCGATACTCCAGTCATTGGCCCTGTATTAGGACAGTGTGCTGTCACTATTTCGCCAGAAGTAAGTTGAACGTCAGCAAAAAACCGCTTGTAACGCTTGAGTAAAATACCGGGATACAAAGGTGGGTACTTAAATATCCACATTTTCAATACTTTCAGCCATTACTTTTTCTAAAATGCTCATCATTCTGCTTGTTACTTTTTGACTACCATAGCATTTTTATAGCCTACAACCCTTTCCCTACCTAGCTTTTTTAGTTGTTGAAGTATTACTCCAATAACTTTCAGCTAAGAGGAAATAGCTAAATTGACAGCCCGGACAGTCCCCCCATTAATCGGTATATCCGAAGACGTGATTAATAGTGAAATATCATAATCAATTGTTGAGCGATTATATGATGAATACGAAATAATGGCACCTCCAACCACTAACGATGCTTCGGAATCTGTAAGTTCCTCCATTTCTGGAGTTGCATCTAGGTTTATGTCGGTTGTTAGAGCTTTGTTTTTTAATACTTTCATCACTTTTTCCTCGCTAAATATAACTGCAAGCTAGCGACTGCATACTGATTGTATAAACTGACAACAGAACAATCAAGGGAAATATCGAAATATCCTACTTTTCTTACTTAAATTACTTTTTACGCACACTATTTAATACATTAATTATTAGGCGTTACTGGGTGCGAGAATCCAACTAAGTGAATTCAGGGAATTGGAAGTAAGTGAAGGCGATGATGATATTGGTTTAAGTCACATCAAAGGTGGGTAACGGTAAAGCCAATCTATCATTATGGAACCTTGTTCCTGTTTAGACATCTCCAGCAATTAAATACGCTTTATCCAGAAACCTTGTAGAGACGTAGCAATGCTACGTTTCTACATTCTTTTTCGGAGATGTCTTTTGTAAATATACGTCGATTCTTTGCCCACCGAACCCATATCTGCAAATCTTTTCAGCAGCTACTCTGCCCTGTGACAGAATTTAAGCAACTTTATATATCATGGATTGTCAATTTTTGTAGTCAAATTGACAACATAGTAATAAAAAGTAGCATATACTAAGTATTACAAGCCTCCCATAAGAATCTGGGAAAATTTCAACGTGCAAGGAGGTAAATCCTATGCAAAAAGTGTGGACAGCAACGGAATTAGAATATGCTTTTCTATTTACTCTTAAAAAGGTAAATTCCATCAGTCTAGAAGGTTTCAAGGCATTTTTTAATAATATGCCTCTTGACCCTTATATCAAAAACAATTATCGTTCCAGAAGATTATCTCGGTTTACAGTCTCTGGAAATGAGTTAATCAAATTACCTCATGGCGTCTTCTTTCAAAGTAAAGAGTATAATCGATTAGCGGGTGATATCAAAAGAGAGTTTGCAGAATTAGATGATGCACTCATAGAACTTGATATTTTCAAAAATCTTGTTTTAGCATTTAGTGATTCTTGTAAACTTCATCCTGAAGCTGAAATCGGAGTTCATCAAATTAGAATTAGTTGTTCTCCAGATAATTTTGGTAATCCAGCACCTGAAGGTATCCATCAAGATGGCACTGATTTTATTGGCATATTCTCAGTAGATAGAGAGAATATTCAAGGTGGAGAAACACATCTGTATACTGCCAAAAAAGAAAAGCCTGTATTTAGCAAAATTCTAAATCCGGGAGAACTCCTATTGGTTAATGACCATGAGTTTTTCCACTATGCCAATCCTATAAAACCACAAACTGAGGCTCAAGGAAATTGGGATGTTTTTGTTCTGACTTCTCCCAGCTTGCTTTCAGAATAATTTTAGTGCGAGAATTCAGCACTCAGAAAGCAGAATCAATTCAGTATTATTAGTATATTGATTCCACAATTATTCTGCTGTTTCTTAAACTCTGAATTCTAGTTAACCGTAAATATTTTAAAATTTACGAGATATGGGGAATTGAATTTAGTCATTTCCCCAATTTTTTATTATGAATTGGACATAATTTAGCTGATAATGGTTTATTAAAGTTGATGGCTCATATTTAATACATAGCCATAAACTGCTGAATCATTACACAAATTTTATTCGTGATATTTTCACTAAACTGAACTCCTAAATCTGGATGTGTACAATATTCCATTTATCAAAACTTAGGGTGTGTGTTGGTTTTATTTCACAAAAACTATGAAATATACTTAAAATATGGAGGTGAGTGCATAGGTTAGGCTACAAAACAAGCCTGCTGGAATTCAATTAACTGAATCAACCAAACAAATGCCATGAATGACGAATTCTACAATAAAGGATTGGAAAAGGCTAGGCGAAAAGATTACGCGGGAGCAATTGAGGAATTTAACCATGCTTTACAACTGACACCTTACTTTAGTGAAGCTTATTTGCAACGGGGTTTAGCACATTATGACTCAGGAGCAATTCTGAAAGCTGTTTCAGATTATACCGAAGCCCTGAAGCTGAATCCTGAGAGTGTAGAGGCATATTATTGTCGAGGATTGGCTAGGGTAGCGCTGAAAAATTTATCGGGGGCGCTAGATGATGTTGAACGCGCAATTCGTCTCAATCTCAATTATGCTGCTGCTTATAACCTACGGGGAATGGTGCGGCGCAAACAGGGTTTTATTCAAGATGCGATCGCTAACTTTAAAAAAGCTGCTGGGTTATATCTAGAGCAACACGATAAAGAGAATTGTCGTCTGTCTTTGGAACGAATTAAACAGCTACAACCTAAAGAATTACCTGCCCTTGAGGAATCGCGTTCCATCAATGCGCCAATTTTATCTACCAATGATTATTTCACGCAATTATTAGAAAAGGCTGAAAAGGGAGATACTCAAGAAGCACTTGCCGATTTAAACTGGGTATTAAAAGCCGATCCGCAAGATGCCCAAGCTTACTGCTGTCGTGGGGTTGTACGTTGTAAAATCGGGAATTATCGAGAAGCGATCGCAGATTTTAATCAAGCATTACGACTAAATTTTCAAGATGCTATTGTCTATCGCAACCGAGGTAAAGCACGTTCTGTCTTGGGAGATCATCAAGGTGCGATCGCGGATCTTAACCAAGCAGTTCAGATGCAACCCGAAGATGTCTTAGTTTATATTGCCAGAGGTAATGTTTATCGGACAATGGGTAATTATCTCGGTGCAATTCAAGATTATACCCAAGCGTTGCAAATTAATTCTGATGAGGCTCAAGCTTACTACAATCGTGGCATTGCCTATACTTGCTTAGAAGAAATACAAAATGCTGTCGAAGATTATCAACGGGCGGGGAGTATCTTTTGCGAACAAGAAGACTGGGAAAATTATCAACAAGTCTTAAATAGCCTAGAAAAAATCCAGAAATTTAGTCCAGAGTCAAAAAAGCAAAAATATCACCTGCTACGTCAGCGACTTTTACGAATGGTTGGGGGATACTGGGAAATTGCCGAACGATTGATTCAGCAAAACAAAGATTACCATCCTGGGATGTCAGACGAGTGGTATTTGCAAAAAGTGATTGATGATTTAGAACGCGATCGCAATAGATAAAATATAAATGCCACTACAAACATAAAATCACCCGTACATTATTTATACGGGTGAAAATGCGATCGCTTGTTATTTTCCAATGAAACTAAATGCGCCTTATATTTAGCACCGTCTCAAAGTTTAGTTAGAAGTGCGACTTTGACGGCGACGGCGCAATCCAAACATACTAACTGCTCCCACCGCAAACATTGATAGAGTCACAGATGGTTCAGGAACGGTAGCACCAATTAACGCTTTAACATTTGCCTCGCCGATATCAAGAACGACGACAACATCATTAAAGTCGCGATCGGAACCTTCGTTCCACTTACCAGTTACAGAATCTACCCCTGAAGCGTGTAAACCACCGTATAAATCCTCGAATGCTAGGAGGATGTAGTTGTTGTAAGCATAAGCAACTGTGTGCTGTAGCCCGTCAGCGTTAGAAGCAGTATCAGTACCAAAGATATTGGCAGAGGTACCACGGTTCAAACCATCAGCTCTTAACCAGAAGTCAAGTTGAGTACCTGCGGTAACATTACCAACTTTGACCCCATCACCTAGTTTTAGTGCGTTACCGCCCCAGCCGCCAACACATCCAGTGCCTTCACAAGAAATATCATTAAAAAGCAACCCAGATTTGTTAGTAGTTCCTGTAGCTTCAAAGGCTAACTGGTTTCTATAACCTGCGCCCTCATTAATAAAGTAAACAGAAACATTGTGGTCGTATTTTAAATTTAATTTACTGGGGTCTAATTTAAATTGTCCGCTGTTTGGAAGAGCAACACTTTCTGCTTGGACAAATTGTTGAAAAGGAGCGTCATTAAAACCAGTTTGAGACTTATTATATACAGTTGGTTGAGTCCATGAACTATTCCAATTAAAACCAGCAGCAGATGCAGCTTCTACTTGGGAAACTAATCCGGTTAATGTCGCTGTAGCCGCAATCAAGGCAGTGAATAAATTAGATTTCATCTTAAGAGCCATTAAGTAGGAAAAACAATTGAGATAATGCTTTTTTAGCAGCTATCTGTCTTCAGTTGTTTCTTACTTCTAACAGCCACAGTTCTGCAACGTCAATCTGTTTATTTACTTTTGCTAGTATATTTAAATAGCTCTTTATTTAAAGTGTTTTTACTGAAATAAGACATTTTTGATTTGGTATTATACTGTTATCAACACTTAGTATTTCAACTTATGTATGATTAAAACTTCATGAATAATATATACTTTTGATGAAAATCAGATATGCAATTTCTCTAGTGAAAAGCTAAAAGCTTTATCTATAGGAATTTCCATTTAAATGAGGTAGATAAGTAATGGTATACCGTCATCCGTATCAACTAAGCCAAGGCTTAGTTAATACGCTGCTATACAAATAGAGATGATCTCCGTACTTACGTTGGAAAACGTAGTAATCTATCAAATCCATGAAACCTGGGGAAATAAGTTTAGTCTTTGTTTTAAGCGCTAAAGCATTTACTACGTACTACGCTTTCGTTGGCTTGATTAACTAGCAGTAGTCTGTCAAAATCGACTTCGGTATCGTCAGAATCTAAAAGTTATGCCGAGGATGGGAGACAATTTAAGGGGGTTGTACCTTAAAATGACAGTCTTTGCTTAGGCTTGATGAATATCTTTTAAGGTTAAAATAATCAAGCTTTTCCAGAGCTACATTCCCCCTTTCACAGATAAAATCTATATATGAACGCTACACAAGAAAAACTAAAAGCTCAGGTAGAGCAGGCTTTAATCGCTGCTTTTGGTGCTGACTTCGCTGGAGTAGATCCAATTTTGGTTCCTGCTAGTAATCCTAAATTTGGCGATTATCAGGCGAATGTGGCTTTATCGCTGAGTAAAAAGAAAGGATTGCAACCAAGAGCGATCGCAGGTGCGATCGTTGAGAAACTAGATGTATCCGAAATCTGTGAACCACCGGAAATCGCTGGGCCAGGATTTATCAATCTGAAACTGAAAACAGCATACTTAGAAGCACAACTAAACGCGATTCAAGCCGATCCCAGACTGGGAGTTCCAGCCGCGAAAACCCCGAAGCGGGAAATTGTGGATTTTTCCAGTCCCAATATTGCTAAAGAAATGCACGTCGGACACTTGCGTTCGACGATTATTGGTGATTCCATCGCCCGGATTTTAGAATTTCTTGGACACGATGTACTGCGATTAAATCATGTCGGTGATTGGGGTACGCAGTTTGGAATGTTAATCGCCTATCTGCGGGAAGTTTACCCAGACGCGCTTACCACCGCTAATGCTTTAGATATTGGTGATTTAGTCTCTTTTTATCGCAAAGCCAAACTTCGCTTTGATGCCGATGAAGCTTTTCAAGAAACAGCACGCCAAGAAGTCGTCAGATTACAAGCAGGTGCAGAAGATACACTCCATGCTTGGAAACTCTTGTGCGAACAGTCGCGGGGGGAGTTTCAAGTAATTTATGAGTTGCTGAATATCAAGTTAATTGAACGCGGAGAATCTTTCTATAACCCTTTACTATCTGGGGTTGTAGAAGATTTGGATAAATCTGGGTTACTGGTTGAAAATCAAGGGGCAAAATGTGTTTTCTTGGAAGGGTTTACAAATAGAGAAGGTGAACCTTTACCCTTAATTGTGCAGAAATCAGATGGCGGTTATAACTACGCCACAACAGATTTAGCATCTCTGCGCTACCGGATTCAGCAGGATGAAGCAAAGCGGATAATTTATGTAACAGATGCTGGACAAGGAAACCACTTTGCCCAATTTTTTCAGGTAGCACGCAAAGCCGGATGGATTCCTGACGATGTGGAATTAGTCCATGTTCCCTTTGGGTTGGTGTTAGGAGAAGATGGTAAGAAATTTAAAACTCGTTCTGGTGATACTGTGCGGTTGCGGGATTTATTAGATGAAGCTGTTTCTCGTGCCCATGCTGACCTAAAAACTAGATTACAAAAAGAAGAACGTCAAGAAACTGAAGAATTTATTAATGAAGTTGCTAGGGTAGTTGGAATCAGCGCAGTTAAGTATGCAGACTTAAGCCAAAATCGCACCAGTAATTACATCTTCAGCTACGATAAAATGCTGGATCTTAAAGGTAATACTGCGCCCTATATGCTGTATGTTTATGCACGGATTCATGGAATTAGCCGCAAGGGTGATATTAATTTTAAAGAGTTGGGAAATAATGCCGTTTTGTTGCAGCATGAAACAGAATTAACACTAGCAAAATATTTACTTCAACTGGATGAAGTTATTAGTAGTGTAGAGCAAGACTTGCTGCCCAATCGTTTATGTGAGTATTTGTTTGAACTGAGTCAGAAGTTTAACCAATTCTATGATCGCTGTCCTATACTCCAAGCGGAGGAACCGCAGCGCACATCTCGCTTGATTCTGTGTGATTTGACTGCTAGAACTCTGAAGTTGGGATTATCTTTATTGGGAATTCAGGTATTGGAGAGGATGTAATATTTTTTTAACGCAAAGGTACGCTGAGGTAGCGCTAAGGTACGCAGAGTAAGAGTTAAGCTGATTTTTTCTTTGTGTACTTTGCCGTTTTTTAATCAGAATTGCTGGACTGGAGGCGATCGCTTATGGTACGGACACCATCAAAAAACATAACTTTGGCAGAGTTTCTAATTTTACCAGAAACCAAGCCTGCTAGTGAATACATCGATGGCCAAATTATTCAAAAACCAATGGCACAGGGAGAAGATAGCACTATTCAAGGTGAACTGATTATTTTTATTAATGCTATCTTGAAACCCCAAAAAGTTGCACGAGCATATCCAGAACTGCGGTGTACTTTTGGCGGCAGATCAATTGTCCCGGATGTAGCGGTATTTACCTGGGAGAGAATACCTCGCAAAGAAAATGGCAGGGTAGCAAATTTATTTTCAGCCGCTCCTGATTGGACTATTGAGATTCTATCGCCTGACCAAAGACAAACAAAAGTTACAAAAAATATTTTACATTGCCTGAATTATGAAACACAAATGGGTTGGCTGATCGATCCAGAAGAACAAACGGTATTTGTGTACATCCGCAATCAACAGCCAGTCATGTTGGATGAACTAGAAGGTTTACTTCCAGTGCCAGATTTTGCAAGTGAGTTGAGGCTGACGGTAGGAAATTTATTTGGTTGGCTGTTGGAGTAAACCCAATCATGTCAAACTCTGACGGACTGAGTAAGGAAATACACCAATTACAACAGGTTTTATGGGTAGGAATCGGTTGTAAACGGGAAACATCATGGCAGTTGATCGATCTGGCAATTGAGCAAGTATTTCGAGAAAATCAACTTTTTCCAAGTGCGATCGCAGGGATTGCTACCATTGACACTAAAGCCTCGGAAATTGGTTTAATAGAACTTTGCAACCGACGCAATTTGCCCCTAAAAACCTTTTCTGCCCAAATCCTTCGCTCTGTCTGTGTTCCCAACCCTGCCACAATTACCGACGATAAAGTAGGTACACCTAGCGTAGCAGAGGCAGCTGCTATTCTTGCAGCTACTCAAACCCCATTGTTGAGTGCTTACGCTTTTACCAGCACAGAAGCATTGCGGGTGAAGTTCTTAGTTTCTAAACAAATTTTCCAAATACAAGGGCAACTAGGAGCGGTAACGCTAGCTGTTGCCCAAGCTTCAAATATTAGTATTACAATTTCCCAATTTTTCTAGTCAACAACTCTCAAAAAATAGTTAATTATACTAGATACAATAGCTAGTACAATTGAACCTAACAAAGCAGGTAAAAAGCCGCGAATCTCAAAACCAGAACCAGGAGTTAAGGCACTTGCTAACCAAAGGGTTAAAGCGTTGATCACAAATGTAAATAAACCAAAGGTGAGTAAGGTAATAGGAAATGTCAAAAGACGCAAAATTGGTCTGATAAAGGCATTAACTAGCCCGATAACTAGTGCGGCAACAAGGGCTACAACAAAATTATTGACAACGAAACCATCAACGATTTTAGAAGTAATTAATAACGCTACCGCAGTACCAAGCCAAGTTAATAAAAAGTGTTGCATAAGTTGTTTTTAGAGGAATTAGCAGTAAGTTTAATTAATTTTACTATTGCAAGTTGTGATTTTTAACACTACTAAGTATCGTTGTATTTGCTTCTAAAGTTGCCATCATCTTTTATCAGCCCAAAAGCAATGTAATTTTTCAGCACTGGCATAGAGAGATACTTCTAATTGGTGTATCTCGATCGTATTGGAGGATTGCCAGTTTCTATAATTGACTGACAAGTTTTTTTGGCAATGTGGGGATTAAACCTCACACCACTCGAAGTGTCGTGATTCCTGCTTCAATCAGATTGGCACTCATAATTTTTTATTCCCTCAATACTAGCTATTTTACCTGTTTTAGGGAATGAAGCAGCCCTGCTTTTAGAGTCGATATACAAAAAACCCTGTTTCCAAGCTGATATCATCAAATAGATGTAACGGTAGTTGAAATGGGAAACCTAAGCCTATCCGCCCAAAAATCATGTAGCGATGAATCAGATAGGCAGCGATTGCCCCACTTTATTTAAACCCAATTCTCAACACAGTGATGACTTTAGCTTGTCACAGATGGTCGATCTGATTGCTGATAAATTCGGCATTTATATCAAGCCACACTATCAAGATACATTAAAGAAAAATCTTTTAACTCGCATCCGGGCACTGGGATTATGCTCGCTCGATGATTACTATCAGTTCTTGGTGGCAAGAAATCAATTAGTTCCTGGTGCGACAGAGTGGCAAGAACTAATCTCTTTACTCACTGTCACTGAAACTTATTTTTTTCGGGATCAGGGGCAGATGTCGCTGCTCAAAAATCAGCTGCTTCCAGAGTTAATCGAGCGCAAACGAGAGCTTAGTTTAACTCAGTGCAACGCTGCTAATGGAGAATTTTATCGTCCGACATTACGGCTTTGGAGTGCCGGGTGTTCCACTGGTGAAGAAGCTTACTCACTTGCAATTTTGGTGAAGGAACTAATTCCTGACAACCAGACATGGGACATTCTGATTTTAGGCACAGATATTAATCAACCCGCGATCGCTCTGGCTCAACAAGGAATTTACAGCGATTGGTCTTTTCGGACAACCACTCCAGAGATCAAAAATCGCTGCTTTCGATCCCACAAAAAAGGTTGGAAAATCGATCCTGCTATTCAAGCAATGGTCACATTTCAACCTGGAAACCTGATGCAGGATAACTTTCCTGCT
The DNA here is from genome assembly GCF_034530835.1 of Nostoc sp. DedQUE12b. NCBI lineage: Bacteria > Bacillati > Cyanobacteriota > Cyanophyceae > Nostocales > Nostocaceae > Nostoc > Nostoc sp. DedQUE12b. The sequence continues at coordinate 11,707 of NZ_JAVRCI010000031.1, forward strand.
TATGCATCCAGGATTCACGATTTTGATTTGATTATTTGCCGCAATGTGTTTATTTATTTTGACTTCAACGCGATCGCCCAAGTTATAGACAAGTTTTACTGCTCTCTGACACCGGGAGGGTTTCTGCTCACAGGCCACACGGAATTACACGAGCAAAAAACTGAACCGTTTCAAGTCAAAAATTTTCCACAATCTGCGGTTTATCAAAAGCATACCTCACTCGACGAGCAGAGCAAAGTCTTGAATACCATAACACCTGCTGCCATTGAGAGCAGGGAAACCGAACTTTTTTCCCCTTCTCTCCCAAGCTTGGAGACAGGCTTCGACGTGAGCGCTAACACTCAAACTCTTTTAGATGCAGCCAAAAAATCACTAATTCAAGAAGCTTATGCCGATGTCATTCAAATAGCGGAACAACTGATTGCTCATGCTCCCCAAGACTTTCAGGCATATTGTTTGATGGCAGAAGCTTACGCGAATTTTGGCGATTACTCCCAGGCGAATCAGGCGTGTCAGCAGGCACTCCAGATCAGCCCATTGGCGAGCGAACCCTATCATTTGTTGGCTCAAATTGCCGAAGAGCAAGGAGATCGCGACAGTGCAAAATTATTTTTAAAACGTATTATTTATCTCGCTCCTAATTCTGTTACTGCTCACCTGGAATTGGGTTCTATATACGAACGAGAGGGAAATGAAAAACAGGCTCAAAAAACCTGGCGATCGCTTTTAGAAATTTTGCAAAATCTACCCCAACAAGCGATCGATTCCCATAACCAGCAAACCACTGCTCAACTAAAAGCACACGTTCTTAAGCACTTAAATTCAACTAGTTATGAGCCATGAATCTTATTTAATGTTTAAACTCAATAATTTACGCTATGGCATTCCGGCTATAGCCGTGCAAGAACTCTTCTTTCTGCCAGAAGTGACTGCGATCGCACAAACTCCCAGCACAATTTTAGGCGTGATTAACCTGCGAGGGAAGTTTCTCCCCGTGATGGATTTATATCACCGTTTAGAACAAGCACGTCCCCCTTTTCAATTGACTGACAGCATGATTGTCCTAGAGTGGCAAACTCAACGAATGGGAATCATCGTCAATCAAGTGGATAGCGTGCAAGCGATCGCACCTGATCGGATCGCTGTCAATGTTTGTGGTCAATCAAAAGAGAGTTTGCAGGATAAATTAGTGGCTGGCATTGCCAATGTCGAGGAGGGCATCATTACATTGCTCAATCCCGAACTGTTGGTGCAACACGCCTTTATAGAGACTGTTTTCAATCTAAATTCTGATTTTAACAACGGCTCAGTCAATGACGCACTAAAACATTCCTCTGATTCAGCCCTAAATCAGAGCTTATACGCTCATTTTGATTCGCAGGAGCAACAGATTTTGCAAGAGCGAACTGAAAGTCTGCGGTGTTCAATTAATGAAGAGGATTCGGCATCGCTCTTGCCTCTGGCTGTTGTGGGATTAGGGGGTGAGTACTTTGGGTTTGGCTTGGAAACGGTGCATGAGTTTACCGAGATTCACAAGATTACCCCGATTCCCTGCTGTCCGCCGCACATTGTTGGCAACATCAACTTGCGGGGCGAAATTGTCACCTTAATTAACATCAATAATGTAGTTGATCTGCCCATGAATGGGGTGCGATTGCATCAGCAAGCCGTTGTCGTGCGTCTGGATCAACGAGTGGCGGGCATTGCCGTAGATGACATTTTTGATGTGACGTATATCCATCCTTCCCAAATGATCGCGGCTCCAATTGCCCTGCATTCTGCCAAAGACGACTATCTCCAGGGTGTCGCACCTTATCGCGATCGGATGATGAGCATCATCAATTTGTCTAAATTGCTCACTTCAGAGGTGTTAGTTGTCAATGAAGAAGTCTAAGAGGATGTTTGAAAAGTCCTCTTGTTGGTATCGAAAAGTTATAGATCCCCCTAAATCCCCCGATAAATTGGGGGACTTTGATTCCAGTTCCCCCCTTAAAAAGGCTACCGTGTACACACAAGTTATCGAATTACTACCAGTTCTCGAATTACCCCACCCTAACCCTCCCCTTGTAAAGGGGAGGGAACCGGATTTTTCTTGTTTCCCCCCTTTACAAGGGGGGACTAAGGGGGGTAATAATTCGACTTGTGTGTACACCGTAGCCTTTTTAAGGGGGGTTAGGGGGGATCTAAACGTGCTTAAAATCACAGCAAAACACTTTTCAAACAACCTCTAACGCTTATAAATCTAGGGTTAGGTTTTGTTCCACAGATTATCAATGAGATTCGCAGCAAACTCGCAGAGATAACGCAGTCGATATACAGAATGTTGTGCAATCTTCCGTTGATTTAAAAGTGCGATCGCAAAGATTACAAATGATAGAAATATTGGGAAATTCTTGAACTCATTCATTCACAAGAGATAACAAGATGCAAAGTAAGCGAAATTGGAAATTAAGATACTGGATTATGGGCAGCTATGGGGTTCCCATTCTGGCGTTGATAATTTCTGCGGGGCTGATATTTATTAATATCAACCTGGTGAGTCAGCGAGCGCAGGATTTAATTTCTTCCTATAACGTTAATTCAGCGATTAATGCCCTTGCCACGAATGTACAGAGCGGTTCTAAGTCAGTTCGGGGCTATTTGTTAGAAAAAAATCAGACATCGTTTGACGAATACCAAAAATCTCAAAGAAGCTTCAATCAGCTTTTGTCAAAGCTAATGTCACTTGCCAGAACAGAGCAAGAGCAACAGTCATTAACCAGGCTAGAGGGGCTGCTGAATAATTTAATGGTTGTCGAGGATGATTTGATTGGCAAAGTGAATCAAAGTAAGGTTCAGGAAGCTATTGAAACCTGGAGTAACGAAAATGCCCGCAGTATGGTCGATCGCCTGACAAGTGCAATCAATGAAATTCAGCGCCGAGAAGACCAGAATGTGATTGTGGCTGCCAAGCAACAACAAGCAGCGCTTGATAAACTCAAGCTCACAATTATGTCCACCACTGGACTCTCCTTGCTGTTGTCAGTTTTGACTGGCATCTGGATAATTAGCCGCACTGCTCAACGGATAAATGAATCAGCCAGTGCGATCGCCACCTCGACGGCTGAAATTGCCGCCACAATCGAGCAACAAGAGCGCACTGCTAACCAACAGGCAGTCTCGGTCAGCGAAACCACCACTACAATGGACGAACTCAGCGCCTCTGCCCAACAGTCTGCCCAGCAAGCATCCACTGCCTCAACCAGCGCTCAACAGGTCTTAAATTTAGCAGATCAAGGCAATCAATCACTGAACCGCACCCTAGAAGGAATGGCAGCCTTGAGCCACAGAGTCAGTGCTGTAGCAGACCAAATGCTGCGCCTGAACGAACAAACAAAGCAAATTGGCAGTATTTCCGGGTTGGTGAGTGACTTGGCAAATCAAACCAATATGCTAGCGCTAAATGCAGCAGTAGAGGCAGTCCGCGCAGGGGAACAGGGCAAGGGCTTTGGAGTTGTCGCCGCCGAAATTCGCAAACTGGCAGACCGAAGCAAGAAATCGGCTGAAAAAATTAATGTGCTGGTCAATGACATTCAATCCGCCATCAACTCAACCGTTGTGATGACAGATGAAAGTACAAAAACTGCTCAACAGGGGGCGGCAATAACTAAGCAGACGGTAGAGGTCTTTACTAGTGTTACCGATGCCGTCAACCGGATGGTGTTGAATATTCAGCAAATCTCGCTAAACGCTAGCCAGCAATCTATTGCGGTTCAGCAAATTTTACAGGCAATGAATGCACTCAATAACTCTGCTAGAGAGACAGCCATCGGCATCAGTCAGACTCGCGTTAGCACTCACCAACTCAATGATGCAGCCTATAAACTACAGAGTGTTGTGTAATCGGGGCAGAGGGCAGGGGGCAGAAGGCAGGAGGAAATGACTTCTTCCTCCTGCTGTGAAGCTTACTAGTTTTTTAGAGTTACTGCGTAACGGAGAGTAAGTTAATTTTTACAGGTCGATGCAACAAAGGTGCAGGTCGATGTAACAAAGGTGCAGATCGAGAGATTTGTGTGTACACCGTAGCTTTATGGGGTCAATTTAAAATCTAAAATCCAAAATTGTGTGATGGCAATATCTGGAAATTCTTGAACTCATTCACTCACAAAAGATAACAACAAGATGGAAAGCAAGCGAAATTGGAGACTAAGATACTGGATTATTGGCGGGTATGCCGTTCCCGTGCTGGCATTGTTAATTTCTGCCGGAGCGACGGTCATCAATATCAACACGGTGAGCCAACGGTCAGAAAATTTACTGTCTTCTTATGAAATTAATTCAACAATTGATGATTTGGTTGTTAGCGTGCAAAGTAGTTCTAAATCAACTCGGGGCTATTTATTAGAAAAAACTCAGCAATCGCTTGAGAACTACCAAGAGACACAAAAGAACTCCAGGGACTTTTTAGCAAAACTGATCGCACTTGCCAGATCGGAACAGGAGCGACAATCTTTAACCAAACTGGAAGAACTGGTGAATAAACAGCTTGTTTTTGAAGAGATCCTGATTGAAAAGGTGAATCAGGGCAAAGTCAAAGAAGCCATTGAAACCTGGAGCAAGGGGAATGCCCGCACTCTGGTTCAGGATGTCGTAGACATGATTGAACAAATGCAGCAGCGAGAAGATCGGACTTTTGCAACCGCCGCGCAACAGCAGCAAGAGGCGCTCAATGCCCTCAAGTTCACGGTGATATTAGCTAGTGGACTCTCCCTGGTGGTATCTGTTTTGATTGGCATCTGGGTCATTAGCCGCACTGCCCGCCAGATGAATGCCTCTGCCAGCGCGATCGCCGCTTCTACAACCGAAATTGCTACAACAATCGAGCAGCAACAACGCACTACCATGCAACAAGCTAGTTCTGTTAACCAAACCACCACCACAATGAATGAATTGGCGGCTTCCTCACGCCAGTCTGCCGAACAAGCAGAAGCCTCAGCCGCAGGGGCGCGGCAGGTGTTGTTGCTGGTAGACGGTCGCACTCAAGAGGGTGAGTTCAGCCAATCGAGTCTACGCGAGAAAGTAGGCGACATTGCCGCCCAAATTCTCCATCTAAACGAACAAACTAATCAAATCGGCACGATCTCCGCCCTGGTTAGTGACTTGGCAAGTCAAACTAATATGCTGGCACTCAACGCGGCAGTAGAAGCGGTGCGAGCCGGGGAAAATGGCAAAGGCTTTGCGGTAGTTGCTGCCGAAATTCGCAAACTGGCAGACCAGAGTAAGCAATCGGCTGAAAAAATTAATCTACTGGTCGTAGACATTCAAAAATCGACCAATTCCACCGTGATGGTGACAGGTGAAGGCACGAAAACCGTAGAAAAGATTGTGGATGCCATCAAAACGATCGCGATAAATGGTCAACAAATTTCCCTGACTTCCAATCAACAGGCGATCGCAGTGCAACAGGTGGTAGAAGCCATGAACTCGCTCAACATTGCCGCCAGAGAAACCGCCTCTGGCATTAGTCAAATTAAAGTCGGCACCCAACGCCTGAATGATGCTGCCCAAGAACTAAAAGCCGTTGTCTAAAAATATATTGGAGTTACAAATATGTTAAAAAATATGTCTCTGCATGGACGATTGATGGGTTCATTTTTGCTAATGGGCGGTATCGTCATGGTTGTAGGGTTTTTCGGCTGGCGGGGTACTCATCAATTAAGCAGCCATATCGACACTCTCAGTAATAACAGCCTCCCCAGCATCGACGGATTGTGGAGAGTTAATGAAGGGCAGACCCAGATACAGGCGGCAGAGCGAGCGATTATCAACCCCGAATTACCCTCCGCAGCCAAACAGTCTGAGTTAAATCGAATGCAGGCAGCCTGGAAGCAGATTGACACAGGTCTTGAGCAATATGAAGCCACGCCCCGCGCCCGCGAAGAGGACAAACTCTATCAGACGTTTAAGCAACAGTGGCAGGCGTGGAAGCAAGATCATGCTGCCTATCTTCAGACTTACCAGGATTTTGCCCAGTTGGGTGTTATAAACCCCACTGGCAGACAGCTGGAATTGACCAGCCAGAAGCGAGAAAATTCTCCAGAAATGAAGGTGGCGTTGTCATCAATAGTCAACAGATTTCACTCAATATCAACCAGCAAGCGATCGCCATTCAGCAAATTGTCTCTGCCATGAATGACTTGAATATTGCTGCGCGTGAAACTGCCAGTGGCATTAGCCAGATCCGCTCTGGTACTCAACAACTAAACGAGTCAGCGCAAGCACTCAAGGCAACCATTTAGTCGCTCAACCCTTACTATGGTTTGGTTAAAGGGGAAAGGGAAAAGGGGAAAGTTTTTGAATACATCCTTTACCCGCAACCCCATTCCCCAGACCACACTCGATTGTGAAAAATGCTTATCCGAACCTATTGGCTCAACCTCTAACTACTTAAAACTATGATGATCGATGATGAAGAACTGAGAGATGTTTTCAAAGTAGCCAGCGAAGAACACCTGCAAAACCTGGATGATGGATTGCTGCATCTGGAAAACCATCCCGACGATCTGGCTGTCCTGGAAGCCTTGATGCGAGAGGCGCATTCTCTCAAAGGCGATGCCAATATGCTAGGAATCAAAGATATAGGCACTCTGGCACATCAAATTGAGCATGTTTTGACTCAACTCAAGCAACAAGAAAACCCTGCATCCTCGTTGGGCAATGGCACAACAGACACGCCCTATGAACGCCTTGCTCATGCGATCGCCGCTATCCGCAAACTCGTTCATGAAGCCGTCACCGGAGAACCTGCCAGGGTTGATACCTTTTCTGTTCTGGCAGAATTGATGGGAGCAAGGGGAGCAGGGGTAGATGAGGGGGATGAGGGGGACAAGGGGACAAGGGGACAAGGGGATACGGAGAATGAAAAGATCCGCTCTGCATTTTCCACACTCCACACTCCACACTCCACACTCAGCACTCCACACTCTACACTCCACACTCCACACTCCACACTCAGCACTCTACACTCCACACTCCACACTCCACACTCCACACTCCACACTCAGCACTCAGCACTCAGCACTCAGCACTCTTCTAGCTACCGCATCGAAACCATCCGCGTAGGTACTCGCCACCTAGATACATTGATGACGCAAGCAGGGGAGTTAACTGTAACCAAAATTCGGATTGCTCATCGGCTGGGAGAAATTGAGGCGATCGCTAATTTGTGGGAAGAATGGAATCGAGATTTATTCACTAATCGGTTTGCGTTCAGCCGAGAGCAACAAAGTGATTTCGCCCTCCAACGTCTAGAAACTTTTCATCATCACTCTGAAAAACGATTAGAGGAATTGGGCCATTTGGTGAAAACCTTGCAGAGTTCCCTTTCGGAAGACACAACCCGACTGGAACAACTAAGTAACGATCTAGAAGAAGGTATTCGTACCCTGCGATTGCTGCCCTTTGCAACGATTTTCAACCTCTTCCCTCGGATGGTGCGCGATCTGGCGCAGCAGCAGGGAAAATTGGTGGAGTTAATCCTGGAAGGCAAAGACACCCTTGCCGACAAACGCCTGTTGGAAGAAATGAAAGATCCGCTAATGCACATTCTGCGGAATGCGATCGATCACGGAATTGAGCCACCACAGGAACGGGAACGGCTAGGAAAACCAACAACGGCAACAATTCGGCTCAGAGCTTACCAAACTCCCACTAACATTGTGCTGGAAATCAGTGATGATGGCCGGGGGCTTGACCTGGATAAAATCAAACAAATAGCAGTGAAACGGGGCATTTGCGGGGAGGAAGAATTAGCAGCAATGACTCCCAGCCAGATCCAGGCGTTGATCTTCGCACCGGGTTTTTCAACAGCCCCCCTGGTGACAGAAGTATCAGGACGGGGTGTGGGGCTGGATGTGGTGCAAACCAATGTCGAGAAATTAAAAGGTACGATTCAGGTAGAATCGTTTCCCGGGCTGGGATGTACACTGCGCGTCAATCTCGGTATCACCTTAGCAACCGCCCATGTCTTGATTGTGCAAGTGAACCAAATGCCCTATGCCATCCCAGTGGAGTTTGTGCAAACCGCCTGTTTGATCAAGTCAGAAGAGATTTTTCCCTTGGAGGGACGTGACACAATAATTCGGGATAGCCAACCCATTTCGATTGTGCAGTTGGCCGATCTATTAGAACTGCCCCCGATGCCATCTGGGTTAACTCAAGAAACGGCGCTTTCCTGTATTATTCTTCAGGTTGGGCAAGCACAACTGGGTGTAGTGGTAGATGCCTTAGTGGATGAGCAAGATGTACTGATTAAACCCCAAAGTCAGTTACTTAAACGAGTCCGCAATGTTTCCGGGGCAACAATTTTAGGCACTGGAGATGTGTGTATGGTGCTGAATTCCCAAGATTTGGTGAAGTCAGCCCGATCGCGATCGCAGTCCATTTCTTCTACCCAAACTCGTCAACTTGTGCCCACAAAACCAACCATCTTATTAGTCGAAGATTCTATTGCCACACGCACGCAAGAAAAGCGGATTTTAGAAACCGCAGGTTATCAAGTGATTACTGCTGTGGATGGTTTGGATGGATTGAACAAGCTGCGATCGCACACCGTTGATGCCGTTGTTAGCGATGTGCAAATGCCAAATCTCGATGGCTTGGGGTTAACTGCTAAAATCCGCCAATATCAAGAATATAGCGAACTTCCAATTATCCTGGTTACTTCCCTTGCCAGCGATGAAGATAAACGTCGGGGTGCGGAAGCCGGAGCCAATGCCTACATTATCAAAGGCAGCTTTAATCAAGAAGCCTTGCTGTCAACCCTTAAACGGTTAGTGTAGAGGTTTTCGGATGAAGAATAATTTTCTTGTAAAATCTCAACTTACTGTCAATTGATGAAAAACTCTGCCCCGATTCGCGTCTTTCTGGTGGAGGATTCGCTCGTCGCCTTAACCATCCTCAAGCAGATTCTGGCGAGTTCTCTAGAAGTGGATGTGGTGGGAACTGCTCCCAATGGTGTGGAAGCATTGGAGCGAATTCCAGCCGCACAGCCGCAGGTAATCTGCACCGATTTACACATGCCCAAAATGGATGGACTGGAACTAACCCGCCGGATTATGGCAGACTATCCCCGTCCCATTCTGGTAATCAGCACCTCCGTCAACACTCAAGAAGATTCTCGCAATGTTTTTAAACTGCTGCAAGCGGGTGCTTTGGATGTTTTTCCCAAACCCAACATTGACTCACTTTCAGACTATGAACAAGTCAAGCAGGAATTAATCAACCGGATCAAAGTTCTGGCAGGGGTTACAGTCTTTACTCGCCACACTTCCCGTGCGACGGTAGAACCCAGAATGCATCCTCTTAGCCCTAAAAAAAAGCCAGAACCATTTAGCCCAAACCCTGTCAGTAACTCACAATTCCCCATTCGTAATTCCCCGTTTTCCCTGCCGAAAGTCGTGGCGATCGGAGCCTCCACAGGCGGTCCCCAGGCATTGTACGCGATCCTAAAACAACTACCTGCAAACTTTCCCGTACCCATTCTGTGCGTCCAACATATCAGCGAAGGATTTCTGCAAGGACTGGTAGATTGGCTAGCAGCAGAATGTTTCCTGCGCGTGACGATCGCCCAACCGGGAGAATTTCCCAAACCGGGTACTGTCTACTTTGCTCCCGAACGACAACACCTGCAACTCGACACTCAAGGGCGATTAATTACCATCAGCACTCCTGCCGTTTCTGGGCATCGTCCCTCGGTTACAGCTTTGTTTCAAGCCGTTGCCACCTGCTACCCGCGATCGGCGGTTGGTATTTTGCTGACTGGCATGGGACGGGATGGCGCAGATGGATTACAAGCGATCGCTCAAGCCGGAGGCACTACCATTGCCCAGGATGAAAAAACCTGCGTTGTCTTCGGGATGCCCAAAGAAGCGATCGCTCTGGGAGCCGCCCAACATATTTTGGCGATCGGCGAAATTGCTCCCATGCTATTGAATCGAATCTCCAGTTATAAGCTGGGTTAGGTGTAGCTATAACCCATCAATGCTATCCATGTCCAAATGCCAAAATCTGAGCAGCACTCAGCTTAAAACTAGGAATAACTGTCGATGCCAGAGGGGTGTCGCCCATATAAATCGTGTCTTCATATTGCCCGTTCACCCATAAGCACAGCGTCACTTGCTGTATTTCCGGGTCAATAATCCAGTATTCTGCAATCCCTCGCGCCGCATATTCTGTGCGTTTGTAACGATAGTCTCGATTATGGTTGTCTTGTCCAGGTGAAACCACCTCAACCACCAAGATTGGCGGTGGCATATCTTGGGTAATTGTGTTGCTACGTTGTCCTGCCAGCGTTGCGTATCCTTCCTCACTCAGTATGGTCAGATCGGGTAAGCGCACCTTTGCTCGTTTGCCACTCACCACAATTTCCATATCTTTGAGGTTGATCAACACAATCGAAATGTATTTTGCCAATTCCAACATGAGGAGTTTGGCAAACTTGCAGTTTTCTGGGGATTCAGTCAGCACTTCTACTAACTCTCCATCTACAAGCTCATAGCGCGTGTCAGTACCGTCGTCATAGGCAAGGTATTCCTCCATTGTCATCAACTTGGGGACTTTGGGTGCAGTTTGAGTCATGGCTAGGAATCTCCGCGATCGCCGCCGCAAGGCTGTCAGGATAGAAAACTGGCTGTGCCAATCTTAGCAAATCCTCATTCTGCGCTAATGTTTACCCATTGCACACTGTTAAGCTAAACCACTTCTAATTTGCATATCTAAGATTTATATAACTGTTGTGGAGTGGGCAGCGTTCGACTGAACTTCGACAAGGGTTACAGTGAGCCTGTCGAACTGCTCAGTTACCGCGCTCACACCGAAGTCTGATGAACAAGCAGATCAGGAGCCAATAAATTTTCGTACAGCTTCGCGCAATTGTTCAGCATCAAAAGGTTTGATCAGATATTCTGTTGCACCCGCCAGATGACCCTTCACTCGGTCGAAGGGGGAATCTTGAGAAGTTACCATAATCACGGGCAAATGCTGAAATTGGGGCAGGCTCCGCACCGTGCGGCAAAACTCCAACCCGTTTACATCCGGCATCTGCACATCCAATAGCAAGACTGAAATCCGTTGATGATAAATGACCGACAGAGCATCAACCGCGTTAGCGGCTGTTATTACTTGATAGCCCGGTTCTAACGCTCGTTTAATCATTTGATGAATCACAGGGCTATCATCAAGCGCGAGAACAATCGGTGAGCTTGTCGTACCATTTGACATACTTTACAAGTCGATGAGTCAATCATTGTTGGCGTTTAGCCTAGCATTCCCAAAGGAAGACTTGAACAATTGATATTGTGATAATTTTATACACACTTCAAGTACTTTTAACCAGAGGCTCAACCGGAATTTGAATCAAGAACTCGCTGCCTTTCCCAAGTTCTGAGGAGCATTTTAAAATGCCGCCATGTTTTTCAACCACAATTTGGTAGCTGATGGACAGTCCCAGCCCCGTTCCCTTGCCAATGGGTTTGGTGGTGAAGAATGGATTGAACAGTTTTTGCTGGGTTGTTTCTGTCATGCCAGAACCGTTATCTCGAATCCGAATCACTACACTATCTGCGTGGGAAAATTGGGATAGATCGGAATTACCAGATTTTTCTCTACTAATGAGTTCTGTTTGAATGGTAACCATCGGATTAGGCGTTTCATCTAAGGCATCGATCGCGTTACCTAAAAGATTCATAAATACTTGATTCAATTGCCCCGCATAACAATCAACAGGCGGTAAATTGTCGTATGCTTTAATCACTTGAATCTCAAACTTGGCACTAGTTAATTTCAACCGACTCTTCAAAATTAACAACGTGTTGTCAATCCCTTCATGGATATCCACAGGTTTCATCTCTGCTTCATCCAGACGCGAGAAGTTCCGCAGAGATAGGACAATTTGCCGAATTCGTTCTCCACCCATTTGCATCGATGACAATAGATTAGGCAAATCTTGCATCAAGAAATCAAGATCGATGGACTCTATCTTTTCCTGAATAGCATCAGTTCCATTGGGATAGGTTGCTTGATAAAGATGCAATAATTCCAGCAAATCCCGAACATAGTTGGTTGCATAAGTAATATTACCGTTAATAAAGTTAACCGGGTTGTTGATTTCGTGGGCAACTCCGGCCACCAATTGTCCCAGGCTCGACATCTTCTCTTGCTGTACCAGTTGCATTTGGGTTTCCTGTAACTGGCTCAGTGCATTCCCCAGATAGGTGGCTTGAGTTTGAGCGGCAAAGGCGGTTGCTCGTGTTTGGGCAAATAGTTCTGCCTGATCGAGAGCGATCGCTACTTGATCGGTGACAGCTTTGAGTAACCGGACTTCGCTATCAGTCCATTGGCGCGAACCGCGACAGTGATGGCAAACAATAGCACCCAATTGACCAGAATGGGTTCTCAGTGGCAGCAACAGCACCGAGGTTACTACCAGTTGACGCAACAGGGCGCGATCCTCCAAGGTGAGTGCCTCTGAGGTAGTAGAAACATCCTCAATCCGTAGCATATCTAGATTTAAGATAGTTTCTGCCAGAATGGAGCCTGGCCCAAGGGAAAGTTCTCCCAACACCATCTGAATCTCTGGGTTAGTCGCTTCATGAGTCACCATAAAGTTGAACCGATCTTTGTTGGGCAGACACCACACAAAGTCACAGCGATCGACTTGCAACAGAGTATGAATTTCATTCACTGCCGTTTGTAAAATCGTGTCCAGATCCAAAGAATTACGAATTTGATTTGCCAGATTAAACAGAATTGAATCTTGTTGACCAACCAATTCCTGAGTAATCAATTGCTGTTTTAGTTGTTTGATTTCCGGGAGCATTTGACGCAGCTTTGTGGTGTTGCGCTTTAGCTCCAATTGCGCCACTACTTGATGGCTGAGTGTCTGCAATCCTTTCTGTTGTTTCTGGCTCAGATCGCGCGGTTCAAAGTCCATGACGCAGAGTGTACCCAGAACGCAACCGCCAGCCGTTACCAGGGGGACTCCGGCATAAAATCGGATATTGGGAGCATTTATAACGAAGGGATTGGTGGCAAAGCGGGGATCAGCCAAGGTATCTGGAATCACAAATACATCTGACTGGCGAATGGTGTAGTTACAAAATGTGAGGTCTCGTCGAATTTCTGTTAATGTGATTCCCACCTTAGACTTAATTAACTGGCGATCGGCTCCAATAAAACTCACTAGTGCCATTGGAGTTTGGCACAGATCGGCCGCCAGTGCTGTCAAGTCATCTAATGCCCGATCGGGTACAGAATCCAAACCCTGAAACTGATACACTGCTTTGAGGCGTGTCAGTTCGCTGGTGCAGGGCATCGTTGTACAAGAGAGCATGGAATCAAGTAGTAATTCAGGGATTTTCATAGTTTTATTTTTATTGAGGTGCGATCGCCAATTTGACGGTGAAACAGGTGTTTTTGATGGTGCTTTCCGCCGCGATCGCGCCAGCGATTTGTTCCACCAACTTCTCGATCCTTTGAATAACATAATGAGAGTTCCAGCCGTTTGAAGTGACTGAAATCACGGAGTATATTAATCGCGTTGGCGTAGCGTCTTGTAGAGAGCGTCTGGGGTTTCCACGCCAGTTCCTAGAACGGGGGGAACCCCCGGAACGGACTGGCTCCCCATGAGCGACTGCCGACGCAAAGGCGCTAAGAATCTAAATTCTAGATTTTTAAAACATTAACTTTCATATCATGTCCGGCTAATTAGTTATAATTCCCGAATCTATGCAAAAAGACCAAAAACCCTTCCCCTTTGCCCCTCGGTCATTGAGCTACCTGCCCTGAGCGTAGTCGTAAAGCCTGCGGCATAGCTACGCTTAAGGCGCAGCCTCTCGTAGAGAAGGAAGCCGAAGTGCTGCCCCTCTGCGGTCTTAATGATAAGTCTTTAATCGGACACGATATCACACCCTATTCAAAGCTTTATTCAAAGCTTTAAGAGTAGGGATAAGCCTAACGCCGCAAAAGAACCTCCCAGGTAGAGCCACCAACTACACCGTCAGGTTCTAAGCCATAGCGCTTTTGTGCTGCTTTTACCGCTGCTTCGGTTGTCTCGCCAAAGTCTCCATCGGCATTACCTTTCAAGAAACCAAGCTTTTTCAGTTGTTGTTGCAACTTAACAACTTCAGAACCACGTAATCCTATACGCAAAATTGGTAATCCTTCTGAGGTGTATTGAATACCAGGAGTTCGTTTTGTAGTTGTGTTTGACTGAGTTCTAGTAGTTGATGTAGTACGCTTCGGCGGTTTCTGTGTGCTAGAAGTCGTAGTTTTTCTGGGAGTAGCAGGTCTTGGTTCAGGGTTGGTCGTAACTTGGGTTACAGCTTTTTTTGGAGGAGTAGGTTTTGGTCTGGTCGGAACTTGTGTTACAGCTTTTTTTGGGGTACTAGGTCTTGGTTCTAGTCTGGTCGGAATTTGTGTTACAGCTTGTCTCGGAGGGTTGGGGTTGGGATTTGCAACGTTGGTGAGGTTACTAGCCTGGGTGGGAACAGGAAAATTTGTAGCTGAGTTAAATCTTGGTTGGGATGAAGGGACGATTGATGCTGCTACTGGCTGATTAGGAAAAAGTCGTTGCCAAGTGCTGGCATCAACAACGCCATCTGGATTCAAGCCAGCTGCTTGTTTAAACCGAGAAACAGCACTAGCTGTATTCTCACTATAAATACCATCTACTGCACCAGAATAAAAACCCAAAAGTTTTAGAGCTGCCTGAAGTTCAGATACACGTTCGCCTTGGCTACCAACTTTCAGGCTAGGACGGTTAATACTATCTTGAGGATTTACTTGGGCAATTTTTTGTGGCGCTGCTATTGATACTAGAGCCGTTGAGGCAATGAGCAGAGGCGTAGCGGAAAACAAGAGTATTTCAATGGCTGATAAAGATTTAGACCTCTTTGGCCGTTTTTCCATTTTACAGCGATTTACAGTTGGATATAGTAATTTTAAGTAACTCAAAATACTTGCTGTCAGGCTGCGTTGCATGGAATTCACTCCCAGAATATTCTCATGCTAATGGTACAGCCGCTTGGTCTAAAAAACAGCTGCTGCATTTTACAATATGTCCGACAGGCGTGGCTGCGGCACATTCTCAGTTCGCGATCGCTCGATTAATTGCTTCTTCTTGACCAACCAAAGACAAGTAAGGCTCTTTTAAATACTTACAGGCTGAAGCGATCGCATCCTTGGCACTCACCGCCGCAATCAATTCTTGAAACTTGGTGTCAAAATCAATTCCTAAGCCCAAAATTTCATACCAGCCGTATATCTGAGCAATTTGCCCGTTCGTTTGTTTACCTAAAGCGTATTGCCCCAATATCTTGTTTTTAGCAGCTTGGAGTGCGCTTTCGGATACTTCAGTAGTACACAATAAATCTACTTCTGTACGCAGTCCTTCTAGGGCAATGCTGGTATTCTCCGGTGCTGTACCGATATAAACTACAAAGGACGCTGGAAAGAGCCTTGTGGAGTAAAAGGCAGATACTTCGTAAGCTAAACCTCGTTTTTCCCGCAATTCGACGAACAAGCGGCTAGAAAGCCCATTTCCCAAGTAGGTACAGAGCAATTTTAATGGAGGGTAGTCTACAGAATTCACTGATGTTCCTAAATAACCAAGCATCACGATTGATTGCTGTGTCTGTACTGGCTTGAGCCTTACCTGCGGTTCTATCTTAATCTCAGGTAAATTCAGTATTGGTAGTGCTTGGGCTGGCGCTTGCCAATCAGCAAAAACTTCTTCCACCAACGTTGCTGCATCTGTGGGTGTGACTCTCCCAGCAATGCTAATTACTACATTATCTGGGCGGAAATAAGTTTGATGATACTCCACTAAATCTGCAC
Organism: Nostoc sp. DedQUE12b; assembly: GCF_034530835.1. Taxonomy (NCBI): domain Bacteria; kingdom Bacillati; phylum Cyanobacteriota; class Cyanophyceae; order Nostocales; family Nostocaceae; genus Nostoc; species Nostoc sp. DedQUE12b. Next base: position 27,580 of record NZ_JAVRCI010000031.1, read on the forward strand.
GAGTTAAGCGGCTCATAGTGGTTTCATCTCCTAGCACTGACATCGAGTAGGGATGATTTTGGTACATTACCTGTCGCATTTGTTCAAAGGCGACATTGAACGGTTGCTCTTTTTGAGAACGAATATCTTGGAGTGCTAAACGCCGTTCTAGTTCCACTTGAGTTTCGGGAAAAGTCGGCGATCGCAAAATCCGCCCTGCCAATGTTAAAATTTCCCCAAAATCGGATGTTACCGTTTTGAAAGATAGCAAAAAATAATCAGTGCCAGCATCCGCACTCAAACTCGCCCCTACAGACTCAACTTTTTCTGCAATTTCCAAGCTAGAAAGTCCATCACATCCTTTTGTCATCACTGCTGATAACAAATGTGCCAATCCTGCTTGCTCCCGGTTTTCGTTACAACTACCAGCACGCACAAAGATTCGCGCTGCAATAATGTCCGCAGCCGGATTTTCTGCCACCAGCACAACAAGTCCATTGTTCAATACGGTGCGATGGATGGGTGATTTTTGCAGCAAGGTTGTCATTTATCATTTGTCCTTTGTCATTTGTCATTTGTCTTTTGTCATTTGTCATTTGTCATTCGTCTTTTGGTAATGACTAATAACTAATGACTAACATGGTTTAAGTATCGTAACTGCGTAATTCTGTGGCGATAGATACTGTTTAGCTAATTTTTGCAGTTCTTTGGCATCAAAAGACTGAATCTGCTGGGGATATGTCACAGCTAATTCCGCTTGGGCAATGGTATTGTAATATCCATAAAGCCCTGTAAGTTGATTTGGTGTTTCGGTAGAAAACGCATACTCATTACATAGCAACCTGCGTGTGCGGGCAAGTTCTTGTTCGCTAATTCCTATAGTCTGCAAATCATCCAAATGAGCGCAAATTAAAGATTCAACTTTCTCCAGATTTTCTGGTTCTAACCAGGCAGTAATTGTAAATAAACTTGATTCTCGTTGTAGAGAAAAACTACTGCAAATTCCCTGTACCAATTGCAAATCTTCTCGTAAATCACGCACTAAACGCGAAGTCCGCCCTTCTGCCAATAACACTGACAAAAAATCTAAACCATAGCCAGTACGGATATCTTCTACCCCTGGTACCAGCCAAGCCATCAACAATCGCGCTTGCTCTATGCGTGGTAAACACAATTCTTGACGATGAATTCCGGCGATCGCTGGCTTTGTGACTTTCTCAAACTGCGGACAATTCGAGCGTTCGGCAAAATCAGTAAATGAATGATTTACCATTTCCCAAGCTGGTTGCTGGGCTATACCCCCGGCAATTACCACCGTCATGTTTTCCGGCTGATAGTGGGCGTGATGAAAACAGCGCATTGCTTCTGGCGATTGCTGCATCAGTTCTTGCTCGGTACCCAACACTGAACGTCCGTAAGGGTGATGCGGATAGATGCTTTGAATTAGAGCTTGAAATCCTATCCAGTCGGAATCGTCCTGACATGAGCGAATTTCTTCTAGGACTACATCCCGTTCCCGGCTAAATTCATCTTCTGGAATTGCCGCATTGAGTAGTAGTTCTCCCAGGTAGGGCAGAGTATCTTTTAAATAAGGGGCAGCTGTAGTGAGTGAATAATGAGCATAATCATAGCTTGTCGCCGCATTACTCACGCCACCCCGGTTTTCAACTTTGGAATCGAACATTCCAGGGGGTAGCGTCGCCGTACCTTTAAAAATCATGTGTTCTAAAAAGTGTGCCATGCCAAACCACGGTTTTGGCTCTAAGCTGGCTCCAGCACGCACCCAAACATCCGCCACAACTACAGGAGTAGTAGGAATTTCTTGATGAATAAAAGTTAAACCACTGTCTAGTCGGAAGATCGAGGCTGGAAATACGGTATTAGTTAGTTGTTTTAACAATTTTTTGTAGTTTTGACCACAATTTAACGCAATTGTGTCATTCTAACTCTGAACGCTACCTCATTTAGAATCAAGTTATACAGATTTAGAAGAATTATGCGATTGCTGTTCTCCAGATTACCGAAAAATTAGAAGCGTTATGCATTGAGAGGAAAATCACAAATTAGTTAAAATACTGGAATCTCAATGACAAATTCTGTTCCTTCGCCAAGCACAGAATTGCAACTCAACCGCCCATCATGGGTTTCTTCGACAATTTGACGAGCGATCGCGAGTCCCAATCCCGTACCTTTGCCAACTTCTTTAGTTGTAAATAGGTGGTCAAAAATCCTTGCTCTAGTCTCTTCTGGTATTCCCTGACCGTTATCTTTGATGCGAATTGTCACTATCTTTTGGTCACTGGATACTTCGGTGTGAATCAGTATTTGCTGAGGTTCGGCTTCCACTTGAGCAAAATAACGCCCTTCAATGGATGTATCTAAGGCATCAATTGCGTTAGCCAGGATGTTCATAAATACTTGATTTAGTTGTCCTAAAAAGCACTTAACAGGTGGTAGTTTTCCGTATTTAGTGATAACTTCAATTGCTGGACGTTTTTCGTTAGCTTTGAGGCGATACTTCAAAATCAACAAAGTACTCTCAATCCCTTCATGGAGATTACAAGCAACTTTTTCGGTTGTATCGGCTCTGGAGAAGGTGCGAAGGCTGGTACTAATGTCTTCAATCCGTCCTGAAGCTACTTTCATCGAGCCTACTAGCTTTGGTAAGTCTTCAGTCAGGAATTCTAGGTCAATTTCTTCGCTATGCTCAATGACTGCGATCGCTGGATTAGGATAATGTTCTTGGTAGCATTGGATATGAGCGAGTAAGTCTTGAATATACTCTTCGGCATTGTTGACACTGCCTTTGAGAAATCCAATAGGATTATTAATTTCATGTGCTACCCCTGCAACCAAGTTGCCCAAGGTTGCCATTTTTTCATTTTGCACCATTTGTAATTGGGCTTGTTGGAAATTTTGCAGCGCTTCTTCTAAATCCTGAGATTTGTGCCGTAAATCAGCTTCAGACTCTTGTAGTGCGGCTTCAGCAAGTTTGCGTTCGCTAATATCTATGATTACGCCATCCCATATAATCGAGCCATCAGCTTGTCGCTCTGGTTGGGATGCACCTTGAAGCCATTTCACGGTTCCTGAAAGTGTGATAATTCGCCATTCGTGTCGAAATGGTGTGATATTTTCAGCAGAGTAGCTCATCGCCTGCTGAATGCTGGCAAAATCATCTGGATGTTCCAGAGAACGGAGACTTTGCGTTCCTGTCATTATTTCTTCTGCTGTCACCTCATAAAGGTTGTAGCAGCCAGAACTGACGTAAGGCATTGAAGCTGAACCGTCAGGATTTAAACGTAGTTGGTAAATTGCCCCAGGAATATTATCAGCGAGTTTCTGGAAGCGGGCTTCGGTAGCACGAAGTTGAGCGATCGCTCGCTCTAGTTGATGGGCATAATTTTGAGATTCTTGATAAAGACGGGCATTTTCTAGAGAGATGGCGGCTTGAGCGCATAGCAGTTGAATTACTTCAGTGCGATCGCTTGTAAATGCGCCAATCGTCAACTTATTTTCCAGATATAGTAACCCGATTAATTGGCCATGATGCAAAATCGGCGTACACAACACACTCTTAGGTTGTTGCTGCATCAAATATTGGTCAGTAGTAAAATCGTTTTTTACTGTTGCATCATCCAGCACCACAGTTTTTAAGCTGTGTTTGACATAGTTTACCAATGCGATCGGAATGTTTTGGCTGCTTGACAATGGTATAGATACTAGAGTCACCCCTTCATTGATAGTGGCTACAGCTTTAACCACTAAGTTGCCCTGTTCGAGTACAAGTAGGGCAGCTTTTTTCGCTCCAGCATTTTCCATCACCACTTGCAACAGGGTAGTAAGTAATTGCTCTAGTTGAATTTCACTGGAAAGAGCTTGTGAGACTTTAAAGATGGTGGAAAAATCGAGGGCTTCAGAAATACTGCTGCTAGAAAGGTTTGTGTGGATGGTTTGATGTGGAAATGATGACGCATCGACAGTTGAACTCAGTTGAAAGCGATGATGCTGCCCTTGCAAGATGGGAGCCAGGAGTTGAGGATAGCGTTTTTCTAAGTCTTCAGTTTTGGCTTTAGCACCCCAACGAGCATAGCAGTAATAAGCTTCTTGCATATAAACTTGGGCGATTTTTTCTTTGCCCCATTCGAGGTAGAACTTGGCAGCAAGCTCATTGCTCAAGGCTTCTTCTTGGATATATTCGTTTTCTTTTGCAAGAGTTATGGCGCGATCGTACAATTCTATTGCTGCTATTTTTTCGCCTAAAACCCGATGGCGTTCTGCTTCCACCAAATCAAATTTGTGCTGAAAATTCATCGGTGCAAAGTTGGCTCGAAACTGCAATTTTTCTTGATTTTCGCCAACCTTTAAGAGTAATTGCTCCTGTTGAGACGGTTCAGCCGTTGGATATACAGCCAGCCGAGATAAAGAATCGTAGTAGTAGAAGACAGGCACAGATAGCATTCCTATGCCACCGTTGAGGTATTGCTCTCCCTGATTTGCATTCTCAACCGCCGCAGAAAAATTCTCAAACAAATAACTGAGTATTAACTTACTTAAGAAAAATATATGGAGTGTTAATTCGTCCTTTTCTTGGAGGAGCGCAGATAAGAGTTCTTCCTGACAATCTTCACCAATCAGGGAGTCTGGATAGTCGCTATACTCGGTGAGATTTTTAATGGTTTGAGAGACGATATTAGACCAATTTAATAAGCGTTGATTTTTGGCATAATTAGACTCGTAGGCTTTGATATCTGCTAAGAGAATTTCCAAAACTTCTGTGCCACTTAAATAGACATAGAATAACTTGAAAATCATCGATGCCAGCACATGAAAAAAATCGCCTGTTTCTAATCCAAGGCTATGGGATTCCTGTAATAAACTAATTGAAGTGCGAACATGTTGTTTATTACATTGATTCAATGCACCCACCTTAAATAGAGTCATGCTTTGAACAGATTTTGCTTGAAGTCTATCCACAAGCATTAAACCTAGTTTGCCAAATTCGTAGCCTGACTCGAGTTGGTTACAAGTATTAAGTACAATTCCAAAATCTGCATACCCCGGTGCAGAGAGTGGTGCATTGCCATATTTAAGAGATAAATTCACTTCTTCGCAGGCAATAATTGGGAACAGATAAGGGGCAGTTTGGTGGATGGCGGGAGCAATGCTAGCCATAATCCGCAAAGCAACCAAAGCTTTGGTATCATCCATCAATGGCAAATCAACTAAGCCCTCAATACTTCTGGCTGCCAAAGTCGAGAGCGTGTTGAATACATATTGCTGAATGTCTGGAGGTGTTACTGATTCAGGTAATGTTACCCCAAGTTGAGCGAGAAGTTCACGCCCAATTGCGATCGCTTTGAATGATTGATTCCGCACCTGATAAGCTTGGAGTTGCACTTCATAAACTTTCACTCTATCCAGTAAGGTGGTTGTTTCTTCAATGACAACCTGGATAAGAGATTCCATCTGCTCAAATTCATTATTGAGAAAAGCAGCTTCGGCTGCTTCCTCGTATAAACTTCGAGTCAATTCGTAGGCGATTTTCCAACTATTAATCGGTAGCAGCTGCATTCCAGAATACAAGTAATGAATTGCTGCACTATAAGCGGTAGCTTCTTTTGCTTTTCGACCAGCATTCAGATTTAACTGAGCTAATTGTTGACGTTCAGTCGGCTGGCTAATTAGCAATATTCCCCGATTTAACTGACTGACAATCTCAAAAATTCGCTCTTCTTGCTGTGATTTAGAGGTATTTTGTAAGAGTAATTGACCAATTTTAAGATGGGTAAATTGTCTTTGCTCACCTGGAATCAGAGAATAGGCAGCTTGTTGCACACGGTCGTGTAAAAATTTGTAGATGGGGACTTGGAAATCATAATTTAATGGATTTGAGTCAGAATCATCTCCACTATATTGAAAGAATTTATAAACTTCAGTAGTAGGTAAAACTAATCCTTCTTGCAAAGCTTTCCATAAAGATGCTGCCGTTTCGGTTTCCGATTGTTCAGAAACAATTGCTAAGGTTCGCAAATCAAACTGGTTGCCAATGCACGCGGCTAATTTCAATACATTTTGCGTTGTTGTTGGCAATTTCTGCAACTGTAGTGCTACGAACTCTACTACATCATCTGTCAGAGCAAGTGCCTTCACAGCAGAAATATCACATTGCCAGTACCCTTGTTCCAAATTAAAACTAATTAGTCCCTCTTCATACAATGCTTTGAGAAATTGCGTTATAAAAAATGGATTTCCCTGAGTCTTTTGATAGATGAGTCGCGTTAGAGGTTGGGCAGTTTCAACTGAACAACTCAAAGTATCAACCAGCAATTGATTTAAACTAGCTTTACTTAACGGGGCTAAAGTAATGCTATGAATTGTGGCATTAGCTTTGCGAATATCCGTTAAAGTTAACATCAACGGATGCGCGGTAGATACTTCATTGTCTCGATAAGCCCCAATTAAAAGTAAAGAGCCACTTCCTGACTCGCTTATCAACAACTGCATCAATTTGAGTGATGCAGAATCAGCCCACTGCAAATCATCTAGGAAAATTACTAATGGATGTTCTTTTGTGGTGAATACCTGAATGAACTTTTGGAAGAGTAAATTGAAGCGATTTTGGGCTGCACTTGGTGAAAGTTCCGTTGCAGGTAGTTGTTGACCAATAATTTGTTCTAGTTCTGGAATTACTTCAAGAATAACTTGCCCCTGATCACCCAGCACTTGTAAAATTTTACTTTTCCAAGTTGACAATTGAGTATCACTTTCACTGAGCAATTGTCCCATTAAGTCTCGAAACGCCTGCACAAAAGCGGAGAAAGGAATATTACGATTAAATTGGTCATATTTGCCTTTTATAAAGTAGCCCCGTTGCCGGACAATGGGTTTGTGAACCTCGTTGACTAAAGCAGTTTTACCAATACCAGAAAAACCAGCTACCAGCATTAGTTCCGTCTGATTGTTGGTAACACGGTCAAATGCTTTAAGCAGAGTTTCAACTTCACGCTCGCGACCATAGAGTTTTTCTGGGATAATGAAGCGATCGCACACATCCCGTTGGGCAATTGGAAAACTGGCAATTTCCCCTGTTTCTTTTAGCTGGTCTAAACAATTTTGTAAATCATATTTCAGCCCAAATGCACTCTGATAGCGGTCTTCGGCATTTTTTGCCATCAATTTGCTGACAATAGATGAGAGTACAGGCGCAATTTGTGGATTAATCTCATGCACTAAAGACGGAAGTTTGGCAATATGACAATGTACCAATTCCATCGGCTCGTGCGATTTAAATGGTAATTGCCCTGTTAGTAATTCGTAAAAAGTTACACCTAGAGAATAAAAATCAGTTCGGTAGTCAATTCCCCGATTCATCCGTCCAGTTTGCTCTGGAGACAAATAGCCAAGTGTCCCTTCTAGCACATTAGGACTCATCAGTACTTGAGTTTCCCGTGGCAGTAGAGATGCAATGCTAAAGTCAATTAATTTAACTTCTTTAGTTTCTGGATTAATTAAAATATTGGCGGGTTTAATATCTTTGTGAATGATCCGATGACGAATTAGAATATCTAATGTATTGCACAGTGCGATCGCAATTTGTAAAAACTCTATCAGAGATTCTACCCTTCCCCCGACTACTTCGGCTTCGCTCAGTACAAGTCCCCATTCCTTCAAAGAAATTCCCCCAAAGTCTTCCATCACTAACACATAGCCATTATGATAGGGTTCCAGACTATAGGTTTGGATGATTCCAGGTAGATTCAAATTTTTGGCAATGGTGAACTGGTTGCGAAACTGTACCAATTCGCTGAAGCTGGGATAAGCAGTTTTCATCAGCTTAATCACTACAGATTTTTGGTCAGTTTCTCGATTAGCGCGATAAACCAAGGTTCGAGAACCGTTGTAGAGTTCTTTGCTAACTTGATATCCGGGAATGCTGACCATAGGGCTTAATTCTTGAAACCTCAGTATCTAGGTTTCCCAAAAACATCGCAATCTTTACTGTCAGTTCGCTGATTTTAAATTGATTGAAATAATTAAAGCTCCCAAATTCTAACTGACTTTGGGAGCTAATAATTTTAAGTTCACCGCGACGCCGTTTTACCTAAGTTTATGACCTGGGTTTATCCAGGTGGGAACCTAAATTCCTCGTTTAAAGTTTCCGGGTACATGCCCGGTATACTGCCACGAGAACAGTTGACTCCCTTGTCATTAAAGGCATAGATCAAAAAACTTGATGGCAGTCACCAACGTCGTAGTGCAACTCACTCATTATAGCTTTTCAAAAGATGTTGTGTGTTCAATATCGAAACTTTCTGATCTATTTACCTGGGATACCAGATAGATTCTATGCTGTGGGCGATGTCGTTGGCGTATGCACTTGCCGACTCTTGATTGTGATTATCCAGCAAAACAGTGACATGTCCCAACTTCCGCCCAGGACGTGATTCTGTCTTCCCATACCAGTGAACGTGCGCCTGGGGAATTTCTGCTATTTGTTGACGCTGGCTTTGGTAGTCGCTATAAGAATTTTTATACCCCAGTAGGTTGACCATTACAGCACCCGCGCATTGTAAAGCCGGATTCCCTAAAGGTAAACCACAAATGGCTCGGAGGTGTTGCTCAAACTGAGATGTTTCGCAAGCGTCAAGAGAAAAATGTCCAGAATTGTGGGTACGTGGTGCAATTTCATTTACCAGTACTTTGCCATCAGCCGTGAGAAATAGCTCAATTCCAAAAATTCCCACTACTTCTAGGCTATTTAATAGAGTATGTGCGATCGCTTGGATTTCTGCTACCTGATTAGGCGCAATCTCGGCTGGTGCAATCACCCGCCGACATACTTGTTGTTCTTGTTGGGTTTCCACTACTGGGTAAGTGACAATTTCTCCCTCTACAGAACGAGCTGCAATTATTGCTAATTCTCTTTCAAAGGGGACAAATTCTTCTACCAAGAAAAGTGATGGATTTAAAGTCTTTGTTGTGGTTTCATGACTTAGCTTTTGTTCTAAAGCAGCAAAATCCTGAATTATGAAAGTACCTTGACCGTCATAACCATGACGGCGGGATTTCAGAACTGCTGGAAAACCTAGATATTCTATTTTGGATTGAATATTTTCCACCTCCTCAAGAGCGAAAAATTGAGGAACTGGTAAGCCCAAATCACGTAAATAACAACGCTGATGATATTTATCTAAAAGAGGAGCTAAAGCTTCTAATTTAGGACGGAAACAAACGCCTTGCTGTGCTAAACCAGATAAAGCTTGCAGGTTAACAAATTCATTTTCAAAGGTGATGACATCGCATTTTTGAGCTAAGATTTCCGTAGCATTTGCATCATCAACTGGTGCAAAAACAGTTTCCTGAGCGATTGACACAGCCGGGTCGTGAACGCTTGGAGTTTGTACTACTAATTCTACGCCTAGCTTCTCTGCTGCATCCGCCATCATCCAGGCTAGTTGTCCGCCACCAATTACACCAACACGCTTCATTGACATCCTAGAGAATCACGAGTTTGCACGCCTGTTTTGGAATTCACACCACTGGCTTTTTCGCACAGTTCTTTAATTTGCGCTCTATCCAAAATTGCATCTGTAAAATCTGCACCGTCTATATTTACATCATTAAATATGGCGCGGAGCAAAAGAGCTTCTTTGAAAACTACATCGCTCAAATCTGCCTTAGTCAAGTTTACCTGATCAACCATTGCATTCGTTAAATCCGCTCCGTGGAGATTTGCTTTTGTCATCACTGAAGCGCTCATAACTGCTCCGCGTAAGTCAGCGTTTGTAAAGTTAATCAATTCCATATTGGCGTTAGAAAACTCCGCAGCTTGCAAACTCTGTCCAGAAAAATCACGTCTTGACAACTCTGCATTGCTAAATGAAAGCGGATGAGTCCAGTCTACTGCCACTGCTGGATCGGCCACACACCAGATAATAATTCCCAGAAGGAATGCCAACCCTTGCCGCCAAAATATATTGAGAGCCAATTTAGTGTATAATCGCCGCATTTAATTACCGCACTTGAATATTAGCAAGACTGGATCGTACTAATTGAGACTCGCAGCCTTGCTACTGGACTTGGAGAACGTGTATTGCCGTTGCTTAATATTTTGTAACGCAAAAAGAGCATAAACTTCTTACTTTAGCAAAATTATCCCTGCTACTTGAGGTAGAGAGTAACAATCTGCGATCGCACTAAAATTAGATATCCAGAACAATAATTATTAAATACAATACAGATTGCAATGACTAAGTATAAATTACTTATTACATCAAGCTTTAGCAAAATAGAGACGGGGAGCTTAAGTTACCGCTCTTGATGAAGATAAAACTTGAAATTCCTAACTCTCAAGGAATAATTTAGCTGAATAAAGCAATGTTTCCTATGGGCTATGCCTATGCTTGTTGACTTATTTACAATTCTTCATTTGGAGCTTTGAATTTCAAGATATCAAGAGTTTTATTGAGCAGTAATACTCACTGAATTATTTACAATTCTTGACTTTCCATTTTTCAAGTAAAGTTTGTTGTCTTTTAAATTCAACAGCCCCGATCAACTGTTAGTCTTTTAATTAATGAAAGCAAGGTTTGAGCGAAATTATATGCGTCTCAACTGCTTAAAAAGCTTAAAGTTCGATAATTAGCGTTAATTTTATAGCGATTAGTTTAGTTCTTCAGGAATCTCTAAGAGTTTACATTCACCAAGCACACAACTTCCACAAACCGAACTCTGAAACCCGATGATGAATCATTACTCACTTCAATGGATCGAGGCATGGTGCCAAGAAAATGGCTGGACAGATTTATTTGTTGAGCGACGTAACAACTTCTGGGCTTTCCCTCCGGGTGGGGTAATGCCGGAGCCAATTCCAGTTCATGTTCTCAGATTGATTAAAGCCGAAAAAGGACTGACTTTTGAAGAGCGATTGTGGTCAATATCCGCGGTAACTGGCACAATCCTAGCTGTTCTTTTTACCTTTTGGTTTCAGTCGCCAATGCCATTAGTTTTAGCTTTCGCTTTTAATGCTGTTACGGTGGCTCAATTTGAACTTGAAGATGCCTAAATTTTTATGTTGGGCTTTGCTATTAAAAACTGCTCTTGTCTATTTTCAGCAAGAGTAGTTTTTAATTTAAGAAGAAAGAATTCAGGTGTCAGAAGCCAGAATGGGCTAAACGCCCCTGACTTTTCATGGTATCTGGAAAAGGAGCAAGGGTCTGGGGTTGCAAGTATTGGGGTGTAGTCATTGGTATCAACTTAAGCTGAAAGCCTTTTCAAATCTTTGCTGCTGGTAGATTCCTTTTTCAGCTTATCTGCTGTACATACCAATTTGACAATTAGGGGATTAGTAGTAAAAATGCTGCAATAATGGTAGCCTTATTCAATAGCCTATGAAAGTATTGCTTTTATATTGTATCAAGGATAACTTGCATCTACTTTTAGCGAGCAGATCGAATGTACCTTCAATAGAGCTTGCTCCTAATCGGAATCTGGATTTGAAACTCTGTTCCTTGAAATGGTTGTGTAATACACTTCAACTGACCACCATGCTTATCCACAATTTGATAGCTAATTGACATTCCTAAACCTGTACCTGAGCCAACAGGTTTAGTTGTAAAGAAAGGGTCAAAGATTTTTTGCCTTACTTCTTCTGTCATCCCGCAGCCATTGTCAATAACTCGAATCATTACTTGATGGCTATCTAAAACTTCAGTGACAATGCGGATTTGGGGATTGTTATTCGTTGGTTGCTCATTTTCAGCGCTTATAATATTGCTCTCTGGCATCGAACAACCGACGATTGACTCTCTCAAAGTATCAATGGCATTAGTCAGAAGGTTCAGAAATACCTGATTAAGTTGCCCAGGATAGCAATCGACTTGAGGGAGATTACCATATTCTTTAATAACTTCAATGTTTGGATATTTTCCTTGACCTTTTAATTGATTTCCCAAAATTAAAAGAGTGCTGTTAATACCTTCGTGTACATCAACTCTTTTTATCTCGGCTTCATCTAGCCTCGAAAAACTTCGTAATGATAAAACAATTGCGCAGATGCGTTCAGCTCCTATTTTTATTGAAGATAACATTTTTGGTAAATCTTCTTTAATAAAATCTAATTCTATCGTCTCAGCTAAAATCTGAATTTTTGATAGGGCTTGTGGGTAGCATTGTTGATAAACTGAAATTAATTTTAATAAGTTTTCAGTATATTCATTCGCAATGCCGATATTACCATAAATGAAACTGACAGGGTTGTTAATTTCATGGGCGATGCCTGCAACTAACTTCCCTAAAGAGGACATTTTTTCAGTTTGAATAAGTTGAGTTTGCGTATCTGCAAGTTCTTTGAGAGTAAGTTTTAGTTGGCTGTTAGCTACTTCTAGTTGTGCTGGACTTGGCAAAGCTAGCGCCTGGGGAATTATCGGCACTAATGTGAAAGCTGTATAAACCGATATCAAAGCAGTCAAAGCTTTTATAAAACCAGATAGCCAATAAGTTGGATACCAAAGCGTCCAAATTTCCATTATGTGGGTTGTACCACAAAAGATAATAAAAGCTCCAAATAGTAAAAGTATTGATTTAAAGGGTAAATCCTCCCGCTTCCGAACAAAGTAAACAAGCGCTATGGGGATAGAGAAATAGGCAAGAGCAATTAAAGAATCTGATAAGATGTGTAACCAAACTAAGCTTGTCTTCCAGAGGTAACAATGTCCATGAGGAATAAAACCATTTGAATAGAAGGGATAGTTGAAAAATGCTAATATCATGCTATAAATTGCTGGGATTTTCGTGTATTGTGCAACTATAGTATTCCCAAATCATCGCTCAAGCTGAACTTTGATCCGCTAAAGCATCTGCTCAAAGTCGCGGATGTCGTAGGGCAAACGCATCTAAAGCATAATAATCCTTTCATAGCAAGGGTTTCGACGTTTTTTAATCTAGCTTATTTTTTCGTCAAGATTTTTCTAGGTAGTGGTGGGGTCAAACTGCTGTAATTTATGTGCAGCAAACATTTCGGCAGATATTGAGTTCAAGTTAGAGATTTTGCGAGAAGTTGACCATCCAAAACCAGGGTAAGTTGCCCATTGGCAAGAACGCTAGTTCCTTGGATATAAGCAGCAACTGGGATTGCTTCCCCCAGAGGATGGATCGCAGAAGATTGTTTGCCGATGATGCAATCTACTTCTAAAGCACATCGTTTGTCTAAGTAATGAAATACTAATAAAGGCTTATCTTGCTTGAAAGCATTTAGTGTATCTGTGCTGTAAGTAGTAACTGAGGTGGGAAGGTGGTTAGGACAAATCAGCACATCAGTCAATAAGTGGATAGGGACGAGCATTTCTGTTGTTAAATCCTCATCAGCACAACCAAGGAAGCCACTGGTGCCAGAAGACTGCAAAAATAACATACGTCCCGCTTGAGTTTGGATAATTTGTTCGGACTGAGATAGACAAATCTGCTCTACAGAATCGGCAATAAATGCATAGACTCTGGAGTTAGCTTGACAGACGATAAGTTGAGCAATTTTTCGATCGAGGGGAATTTGGAGCGAGAAGGCTGTACCATGTCCAGCTTTAGACTTCAATACTATTCTTCCCTGAATAGCTGTTAATTGCTTGCAAACTTCAGTTAATTCTACTCCTAACTCTAAGGCAGCGCGATCGCATAAAACAGATGAAACCTCTGGTTCAATTACCAGTTCTTGTAAGATATCCCCTGGTTTTGTCAGGGCGAGTCCTTGGGCTAAAGCTTGTTGATAGATTTGAGATAAGTTAAGTCCTGCGCCATCATCACAGCCATCAATAATCAGTTGATTTCCCTGCTGGTAAACTTGAATTTCAATAATACCGTTGCTATTTTTACCAAGGTGTTGGCGTGTTTGGCCAGACTCAATACTTTGCTCTAGTAAATAGCAACTTATATGCAACAGGAGGGTGCGGAGGCGATCGCTAAATGCCCGATCGACTTGGATATCGCTAACTTGTAAATGTAGTCTAGCAGACTTATCTTGTAGAGCTTGTAACTGAGACCAAAGCCGATGCAACGGTTCTAAGGCTACTTTTAAAGGAATAGTTGTAACTTTTTTGACTAAATTGGAAGAATGGTTAAGTAATTTTTTCTGCTGTATAAGTTCTTGTTTGAGTTGGTGATGATTGTTATTAAGCGAATGAACAGTTGATGCCACCTGAGACGCTTCAGCCAAAACAGATTGCAGAGTACTGTATAATTGCTGAGAGCGAGAAGCAGCTAGAGGAGAAAGGGTATCTGAAATTGCTGCTAAACGTCCTGACCATTCCTGTAGGTTATCGAGCAGGTGTTGTAATCGTTTAACTTGTCGGAGCAACCGCCCGATCATATGTTGATGTTGTTCTTCTTGACAGGCTTGCTGATTATATGTAGTTAATAATGTTGTAATTAGCGCGTTTAGTTGTTCGAGATGCTTAATATTGATGGGTGTGGCGGCTGGAATACTTGTTGCAAGAATGGTAGAAATCGATTCTTGCAAAGAGAGTGGATGGCGATCGCTCAAAGATTTAACTAGGGATGCAACAGAAGTTTCAGTAGGCAGAGAAAAATCCCCCAACCAAGCTTGGAAATCTTCTTCCCCATAATCCTCCAGGTTTGCTAGTTCCCCTGCCTTGATGGGAAGCTGCTCGGTTTCTACGCGAACAAGGCTGTCAGACTGGGGGCTAGTTTCATCTATTAGTTCTCTGTCAAGACTTTCCTTGTCTTTAACGATAACTTGCTTTGCAGAAGATTCTACCTCGGCCAAGCGATCGCCAAACTGAATAACTGGTTGATGTTCCTGCGGTTGCTCTACCGATGTCTCAAGGTTTGTTTCCTGGGGGATAACACTTTGTTGGCGATCGCCAAACTCTGCTTGTAGACGAGCAACAATGGCAGACATCCGCTCCAGAATTTCTACTTCGTCAATTTGCGAGGCTGTTAAAAATGCCATCAACAGCATCTGTAGGCAATCTAATCCTTCCGACAACAGGGAGGCGATGGGGGCGTTGACAGTTGCTCGATACTGATGCAGAAGCTGAAAAATCTCTTCTAGTGCAGCCGCAACTATGGCAATGGTATCTAGCTCGGCTACTATGGCAAGCGAATGCAGAGAGCGAGCAGCTTCCATGAGAGCCAAAGCTGTACCAGGGTTACTGTCTTTTGTATAGTTAGGCAACTCCTGCTCCAAGAACAGTAACAGATCGATCGCTTCTTCTAGAAAGCGATCGTCGTTCTGCGGTTGGGGGACAAAATCGGTACTCATGAAAACAACTCTCAGTTTCTATGGGGTTTGTGACAATTCTATGGCTTCGACATTGATTTGAGGGTACAAACAGCGATGTCGGCGATCGCTCTGAATTGCTCGTGAATTTGCTCGATTGACTCCAGCCCCGTACTGATTTGGCGATCGCACGGTTCGATAGCAGATGCAACGTCTGTTGCTGCCACCTGGAGTTCCTGAAACCATTCCTCTATATTTAGGGTGCTGTCGCGGGCTTGGCGGGCGAGAATTTCCACCTGTTCGGCAGCAGCTAGCAAACCTCGTTCCTGGTCGCTAGCTTTTGTGGCTTCGATGGCTGTATTCAGGGACAAAACCTGAATTTTGGTACTCAAGCCTTCCACAAGGCGAACAAAGCCAGAAGCTTGCTGGCAAAATTCACCAAGGTATTGGAGCTGTTTATTAGTAATAGCAACAGTATCTTGAATAGACATTAAATGCTCGTTAGCAAGCTCGGCGATTCTTGCTCCTTCTTGTACGGACTGGCTCACCTGCTCAAATGGCACTAGTAACTGTGAGCGATCAAAAGATTCAGCCTTTTGGGGAGGCGGTGACAGCTGTTGAGCAGGTGGAGCTACTATTTCAGCCCAGCGCAAGTTAATTGTCAACATCATTCCTACTTGTTGTAGCAAACTGCGCTCTGCTTCCTGCCATTGTCGGGGTTGAAGGCAATGATGAATAACTAACAAACCCCAAGGCTGTTGTTTGACAATCAAGGGCAAGCAGAGGCTAGCTTGTACCTGAAAGCGTTGCCAAAATTGCTGTTGGCGGGGAGTTAATTCTAATACTTCAGTGAGGTTGCCCTGCGAGTTTTGTCCGTCGCCAACATCGGTACTAACAAACAAATTTATCGGTAGGGATTGGTTGAGCAGGGATGTGCAACCTGCTTGTATAGCTTCAGCGATCGCTCGAGTGCGATTATCTTCCTCAAAACGATAAATCAGGACGCGATCGGCGTTGAAAACGTCTCGAAGGGCGGTGACTGTAACCTCCAAAAGTGCAGTTTGACCTTTTGTCTGCTGCATTTGCCGATCGATGGCCGCAAGTTGTTCTCGCTGGAGTTGAAAAGCCCCTCGAACATTTTCATCATTGTCACTGGGCGAATCCTTAGCCAAAGCTTGGATAAAAGCTTCGATTTGACTTACCTTCTGCTGCAATTGAGCGACCTTTGGCCCCTTAGCAGATTGAAAGACTGCTTTGATTACAGCCACATTAGCCAAAATTTCTTCTATCTGGATTTCATTTTCAACAGGCTGGGTTTGAGAATTAGGGTCTAAGGTTGCGATCGTCACAGAAAACTCCTTGGCAGCATCAAGTTAAATCAGTGAACAGTTATCAGTGAACAGTTATCAAAAAAACTGATAACTGATAACTGATAACTGATAACTGTTAGTTAAATCAGTGGGTTTGCCATTGCAATGTCTGGGCGATGGCTTTGGTGTCTAAAATCCAGCGATCGCCTGGCAGAATACCTCGAACAAAATTTAGCAGTTTGTTTGGGGAAAAGTCGGTTGGTGCCGATTGTGCTTGCTGTAAATCCTGCCACTCTACATCGTAGACATGAGCCACCAAAAACCCGACTACCTGATTTTGCAATTCGAGAACCAGAACCATTGGCTTTTCTGGTCGTGACTGCCGCTTCAAAAGTGGCGCATAACCAAGCAAATGTTCCAAGTCAACCAGCCGCAGCATCTGTCCTTGCCAATTATAGAAACCTAAAATCCAACTTGGTAAGGCCGGGGCTGGAGAAATTTTTTGGCTAGCGAGATGAATAATGTCCACTATTGAGTCAAATGGTAGCAATCCACTTCCTTGATTCCCCAAGGGAAAACGGAGAAATCTTTGCCGTTGTTCGCCTGATGTCAGCCCAGGAGCCAAGCTTGGGGTTGTTCCGGGCAACCCCAACTTATCAGCCAATATCTGGCTCATGCCTAGAAGAAGTACTTTCAGTGGTTCCTCGTTTGGTGCTACAGACAAAACAGCCATGTGGCTAACACAGCTTAACTCCGCCACTTGCCGATAAGACCACGGCACCGGACGCACAGCTGATAAAGGAATATCGATTAAGGCAGGGGGCTTGTCTACAGGAATGCCACAAATTTCCCCAGTCCGCGTTTGAGTCAGAAGTAAGAAGCGCCTTGAAGTGTCAACCGCAGTGAGAACTTGATGCGTTTGTTGGGGTTGTACTTTCTGGCGCAAGTCCACAATCGTAATGGTTTGCGCTCCCAAATCAACCATCCCGATACCACTTTCAACCGTACTGCTAATAGGAGGGCAAGGCATCACTTTGAGAACTGCACCAACTGGCAGGGCAAATAAATAGTCTGCGATCGCAAAAACAACGACTCGTAATGAGTCGCTCTCGCTCACAGCGCCAGATAATCGCTTAAACGGAAAGGGAGTGTTAAGCATAGCAAGGGTAAAGGGTAAAGGGTAAAGGGTAAAGGGGGAAAGGGGAAGGGGAAAGGGGGAAAGGGTGCAAGCCCCTAAACTTTATTTATGGAGGGGAAAAAGATTCAATTCCAGACTATTGCGCGAGAATTGAGGCATCCTTACTTCAAGCCCCTAACTTGAGTTATGGGGTTCCCTTTCCCCTTTCCCCTTTAACCTTTAACCTTTTCCCTGCCCGAAGGGCATTGACTGATTTATAGATTGAATTTGATTAGATAGCATACGGCTCAACTCCATAGCTTGATTAGAAAGTTGTGTATAAGTTGGTTGGTCTAGATAGCCCACTTCTAACGCTACTCTTAAAAGACTGCGAACTTCACCGGCAGACCCTTTAGCAATATTTAGAAAGTTTAAGTATTCTTTGCGAGAATATCGTTCAAATCCTTCTGCAATATTTGTAGGTATTGATACGGTTGCACGTCTTAACTGATCTCTTAAACCAAAGTCTCTACTGAGTTTACCTTCCTTAGTTCTTAAGTATATTTGCTTAACTATACCTTTTTGCCATACTTTTAAATCCTCAAAAGTTTCAATTTTTTTCCTTTCCATTCCTTCCCTTCTCCCTTCCCCTTTACCCTTTACCCTTTACCCATTAACCAATTCAGCGATCGTGGCTAGAAAGCTCTGTTCTGAATAGGGTTTGGTCAAGTAAGCTTTCGCCCCTAGAGCTAAAGCTAATTGGCGGTGCTTCTGTCCGCTACGAGTAGTCAGCATCACCACAGGAATCCCTGCCAAACGCTCGTCTTGGCGATGGTGTTCTAAAAACTCAAATCCATTCATACGCGGCATTTCAATGTCACAAATCACTAGATCGACATCACTGTGTTGCACCATTTGAGCGATCGCCTCTCGACCATCGCCTGCTTGCAACACTTGATAATCGGCTTTCTGGAGCGTCTGCACCAAACTTTGCCTTTGTACAACCGAATCTTCCACCACTAACACCGTCAGTCGGTTAGGTTGAGCAACGGCTGTATTGACTTCCATCGACTGTTGTTGCGGTTGCGTAGTTAGCTCGGATTGCTGCCCCTCTAGAGTAAGAACAGGCTCAGGCGCGGGCAATAGTTTAGTTGCAAGACTTGATGCCGGGGAAGTCGGCATCATATCTGTCTCCCAGGTTTGCCGAACTAACTCCAACGGGTCAACGATTAGGGTAAGACTACCATTGCCCAACACGCTGTAGCCTTGGATGTAACTAGGTAAAGTCAGGACTCTGCCGAGGGACTTAATTACTAATTCCTGCTCGACTAAAATCTGATCGACTTGCAAACACAGGTATTGATGCTCTGTTTCCAACAGCAGCAGAGGTTCGACGGTGTTCCGTTGTTTGACTGGAAAAGGACTTAGGTTTAAATTGTGGTCTTGGGTGAATAAAGGGTATTTGTAATCCAGCAAATTGGCAAGCGTGCGGATGGGAACTAGTTGCTGACTTTGCCCTTCTCCCCACTGCCAGAATTTTTGAATGCCTTGCCCGTGTAAAGATTGCTGGATTTGAATCTGCTCTGGCTGCGGTAATAAAACCTGGCTAACTCCTTCAGACAGCAACCCATAAGTAATACCTTGAGATTGACAAACGAGCAAGCGTGCCGTTGTCAAGCTCAGGGGCAATTGCAGGATGAAAGTGGTTCCCTGCCCTGAAAGCGATCGCACCACAATCGAACCTTGTAAAGCTTGCAATTGAGTGCGAACCACATCTAAGCCGATACCACGACCAGATAACTCACCAATCTGCTTGGCGGTAGAAAAGCCTGGTTCAAATAATAACTCTGCCAGTTGGTCTTCTGAGGCGTAGGCGGCTTGTTCGGGAGTCAGCAGGTGTTTTTCTATAGCTCGCTGACGAATGGATTCCCAGTTTAAGCCTCGACCATCATCCCGTACCTCAATAGTAGTGCGGTTGCCTTGATGATAAGCTTGAATTGTAATTGTTCCGGTTTCTGATTTACCCTGCTGACGGCGGGTTTCTATCGGTTCAATGCCGTGATCGAAGGCATTACGAATCATGTGCAGCAAGGGATCGTACAGCTGCTCAGAAATGGCTTTATCCACCAGTACCTTCGTACCGCCAAGCTTGAGTTCAACAGGCTTATGATAAGTTGCTACCATCTGTTGCAGCAGCCGGGGTAATCGATTCAACACTGTTCCTAGTGGAACCATTCTGGCTTGCAGCAAATCTTCCTGCGCTCCTGAAAGCAGTTGCTTGCGCTTTCCGAGACTGAAGCGAGATTGCTGAACTAAGGCATTAAAAGCCTCAATCTGTTCTTTTAATTGCACCATGTCTTCTGTAAGATTTTGCAGGAGAATGTGCAACTCGCTATAGTTATCCATTTCTAAGGCATCAAAATTGGATTGTGCCTCGGTAGTTGGAACTGAGCGTGGAGAGCCATGTATATGTCGCTGCTTGCGTTCGGGAAGCAGCAGATGTCGATCCGACCAAGTAAAAACTTTACTAAGTTGTTGTTGACAGTACAAAAACTGTAGTAGGGTGTCTTGAGCTGCTTTGTGGATGTGGTTAGATTGCAGGTTTTGTTGGTTTTCGCTGATTAGCAATTCCCCAATTGTATGGCTGAGGCGATCGAGCTGTTCTATCGCTACTCGGATACTGGGAAGTGATGCCGATGACTGAGCCTGGAGGCTTGGCGCTGGTGGTGGAGAGGCTGGCCGATCTGAGTCTGAGTATCGGCAGGATGTCTGTGGATCTCCGATCCAGATTGACTGTAAAATCCGATCTATGGCAGAGGGGGCTGCTACTGAATCCTGAGAAATAGGTGCCAGTACCTCCGGTGTTTTCGGTACGGAGTTATCAGTCCGCTTCGGGAAAAACGACCAAATTGATTCCGCTTCGCTGGCACTGAGGAGGGGAGATGGCTGATTCTCAGTTGTAGTCGTTTGTGTTGGTTGGGCAGCGATCGCAATTGGCTGCTCTTGTGGTTCTGGGACAGGAGTAGTTCTTTCTACCCATTCTCGCAATTGTGGAAATATCTCTCCTCCTTGAGTGCGATCGCCTGCCAGTACTACTGCTTGAGCCGCTTTAAAATTTTCTAAAGCCACCTGAGCGATTTGCAGTACTTTGTCTGGATGTGCTTTGAGCGCGTTTAGGGTCGCCTGGGCAATTTCTTCCAATCCAGATAAGCCATAAGATGCTGCTAGTTCGACGAAAAATTCTGCTTGGGAGTTGAGTGTTGTTTGAATTTGTTGCGGATCTTGGCTTTGGATGTCAGTTTCTAGCTGTTGCAAATCCTGGAGTACACTCCCGGAAAAGATTGACTCTACGACATCAAAGCCAAGTTCTTCCGAACTGGGAAGCGGAGCCTCACGACCAAAAAAGTCGCCTAGTTTATGTTGGAGTTGGGCGAAGATTGAGGCAGTTCGATCGAGTATTTCTGCCTCATTGCAGGATAAGCCCATCAAGGCTGCACTCAATGGAGTTCGCAGGCACTCATAAGCATCTAGAAGCAAAGCACCCAATTCTGGATCGATTTCCAGTTCTGGAGCGTATAACGCTTGGAATACATCTTCCAAATGATGGGCAATTGTCTGAATAGTTTCTTGCCCAACACTGGCAGCACTCCCTTTGATAGTATGGGCGCTTCGCATCAAAGCATGAACTTTTTCTATTGTTTTTTCATCAAGTAGACCGATCAAATTCTGCTCAATGGTTTGCAACAACTCTGCCGCTTCCGCAAGAAAAGCCTGCTCTTGATTACTGGGATCGGGGTTCATAACAGTTTTGCGAGATTAGTCAACTTTGAACTGGCTAACGCTGGTTTCCAGTTGTTGTGAAGTCATCCGTAGTTCTTCAAAAGACTCGGAGATGTGGATGGCACTTTCTGAAGTCTTGCGGGCGATCGCCGAAACATCCGTCATCGCCTCTGTCAACATCTGAGATTGCTGACTTTGATGGGAAACTGCTTGGGTAATTCCTTGTACCAGTCCACCAATTTCGTTGGTAGCTGCCACGATCGCACTCAGGGAATGACGAGTCTCATCGATTAAGTTCGAGCCTTGGACAACTTGGGTAATCCCTACTTCCATTGCTTCGGTAACTTCGTTGGTGCCAGTTTGAATTTCTTGCACGAGTCGCTCAATTTCTGTGGTGGCACTAGCGGACTGATAAGCCAGAGAACGAACTTCATCTGCAACCACTGCAAAGCCTTTGCCATACTCTCCGGCACGGGTAGCCTCGATCGCAGCATTGAGTGCCAGCAAATTAGTTTGAGTGGCAAAGTTTTCAATTAGACTCACTACTTTCGAGATTTTCTGAGAAGCTTCACCAAGGCGCTTAATCTTCTTCGCTGTTTCCGACACGGTTTCCCGAATCTCCAAAATGCCATCTACGGTTCTTTCCATCAGGGAATCACCAGCTTGGACGGTGTTATTAGCTCTTTGAACTGCCTGTCCTACTTTTTGAGCATCAGCAGCGACTATCTGGGTGGAAGTTACCATCATTTGTAATTGTTCCAGAGCGTGTTCGAGCCGTTCTGCCTGCTGTTGAGCTTGGTCAGATAATTTCACTACTGAGGTAGTGTTATTGCTGGAATTTTCACTCACTCTGCCAGCAGCAATCTGCACTTGTCGCACTAAATCTCGCAAACTTTGGATCGTAGTGTTGTAACCATCGGCGATCGTCCCAATTTCATCTTCAGATAGGGGCGCTCGAACGGTAAGATCGCCTCTAAAGGATGGTTCCAAAGCCATGAGAACGCGTATTGCTCCTTGTTGGAGTTTTTCGCGGGCGGTGCGTTCGCGCTCTGCTGCTTCTGCTAGTTGCTGCTCTTGAGTACGCACCTGTGTTAGGTAGTCTGCAAGATTGAGGGCAATACCAATCTGGACGCTGGCTTGGTTGAGGACATCCTCCTCGGATTGCTCCCACTGGCGCGGTGCGCTATTTTGATAAACTCCCATCAACCCCCAAAGCCGATTTTCTTGAAAAATCGGAGAAATCATGTAGGCTTTAGTTCCCCACATCTCTAACAATTGGATGTGACATTCGTCATGACCGACGGTATATATATTGTCAACCCGCAAACTTTCTTTGCGGGCATAACGCCCTCCTTGGTTGTACTGGAGATAGGTATCTCTAACTCTGGCAAGGCTAGTTCCCACCAGCTTAGGCCAATCCCCAGTCACAGACTCAACTACAAATTCTCCAGACCAATCAGGCTCAAAACGGTAAACTCCAACTCGATCTACTTTCAGCAGTTGCCGAAGTTCGTGGGTGGCAAACTGGATAAATTCCAGAACATTACCATGACTTTGGGCCATTTCTGTTAACCGACTTGGCAGGCGATAGGAAAATCGGGCGTTTGCTACTTCCCGTTCTGCCAGTTTGATCAGTTCCTCATTCTTGCTTAAGGTTTGTTGTAAGTATTGCGATTGTTGGACGGCAACCCCAAACTGCGTGCCGATTTTCGCTACCAAGTTGACTTCATTCTCTTGCCATTGCCGCGACCCGCTATTTTGGTAAGCTCCTAACAAACCCCAGAGCTTGTTTCCGGCAATAATCGGGGTGATGATATAGGCTCTAATTTGGAATTGCTCTAGAATTTTCAAGTGGCACTGGGCATGACCAGCAGTGTAAATGTCATTGATTACAAACGTCTCGTTGTTGCGATAGCGTCCACCTTGGGTTTGTTGTAGGTGTTCGTCTTCCCATATAGTCCTGATATCCGGGCCAACCAAAGCCACCCATTCACGACTTACGGATTCGGAAATAAACTCCCCACCCCAATCTGGATTGAAGCGATACACTGCTAGGCGATCGCATTCCAAATGCGATCGCAATTCTGGTAGGGCATTGCGGAAAATCGTATCTAGCTCTTGAACTTGGCGAATTTTTTCTGATAGACGTGTCAGCGCTCGTTCCCCTTCTGCGGTTCTAGCTAACTCTGCATTCTTCTTCTTGAGCTGTTCGATATATTCAATCTGCTGCAAGCCTATACCCATTTGCACAGCTACTTTTCGCAACAGTTGCACATCCTTAGATTTCCACTGCCGAGGGCCAGTATTTTGGTATGCTCCTAAAAAGCCCCAGAGTTTGTTTCCAATAAAGATCGGAGCGATCGTGTAAGCTTTGGCCTGGATTTTTTCTAATATCTCTAGGTAGCACTGAACGTGACCGACAGTGTAGATATCATTGACAACAAAGGTTTCATGATTGCGATAGCGTCCGCCCTGAGTTTCTTGTAAGTGATCGTCCATCCACATCGTTTTGATGTCGGAACCAGCTAAAGACAGCCATTGATCTTTTACGGATTCGGCAATAAACTCCACACTCCAGTCGGGATGAAAGCGAAATACTGCTAGGCGATCGCACTGTAGTTGTTTGCGTAAACTTGGCAGCAAAGTTCGGAAAATTGTGTCTATATCCTGGGCTTGACGGATTTTTTCTACCATCCCTGTCAGCACCTGTTCTTCTTCTGCTGCCCGCGCCAACTCTGCATTTTTCGTTTTCAGTTCTTCAATGTACTCGGCTTGCTGCACGGTTAACCCCAACTGAATGCCCAATTTGGTCAGCAATCGCACCTCCTCGGAATTCCAGTGGCGCGGCCCGCTATTTTGATAAGCTCCTAATAAACCCCAAAGTTTGTTTCCAACAAAAATAGGGGCGATGGTGTAGGCTTTAGCCTGGAACTGCTCCAATAGGTCGATGTGGCACTGGGCATGACCAACAGTATAGATGTCATTGACGACAAAAGTTTCATTGTTGCGATAGCGTCCGCCTTGGGTTTGCTGTAGGTGTTCGTCTTCCCATACGGTCTTGATATCGGGGCCAACTAGAGGCACCCAGTCACTTCCTACAGATTCAGCAATAAATTCACCGCTCCAGTCAGAGTTGAAGTGATATATTGCTAGGCGATCGCATTTGAACAACTGCCGCAATTCTGCCAAGGTAGTGCGGTAAATCGTTTCTGCGTGTTGGGAATGACGCATTCTTTCCGCCATGCGCGCGATGGCGTTTTCTACTTCAGCTACTTGGGTCATTTCTAGATTTTTTAACCGTAGCTGTTCGATATATTCAGCTTGCTGGAGAGCAATGCTCAACGATTCGCCGATCTGCAACAAAGCACCGGTCTCTTCATCAGTCCATTTCCGAACATCAGAATTCTGATAGGCTGCTAACAAACCCCAGAGATTACCAGCGCGGAAAATGGGAACAATGATGTACGCTTTGGCTTGGAACTTCTCTAATGCTTCTAAATAGCAAGGTGAAAAACCAGCAGCATAAATATCGTTGACTTTGCGGAAGCGCTTTTCTTTGGCGTACATTCCACCCTGCGTTTCCTTAAGATAGGTATCGGCATCAGGTTTAACAGGGGAGCCATAGTCCTTAACACTGCAACGCTCTGAAGATACCATGCCTGTTTTTAAAATGCTTTCTTGTTCCTGAATATCCAACAGGGACGACCAACCAGCAGCCACAGATTCAGCGATAACTTCTCCACTCCAATCTGGATAAAATTGATAAACGACTGCGCGATCGCATTTTAAAAATCGACGCAATTCTTGGGTTGTAGTGCGGAAAAGGGTGCGAAGATCCATTGCTTGCCCAATCTTTTCAATGATGCCGAAAACAGTACGTTCTCGTTCAACAAGTTTGGCTGACTCTTCAGAGCGTTGATAAAGTTGTTGCTGATATTGCACCTGTTGAATAGCAATACTAGATAGGGATGCAACCTGCACCATTAGTCGAACTTCACTATCTTTCCACTGACGAGGCTGAGAATTTTGATAGGCAGCGAGCAAGCCCCACAACTTTTCTCCCTGGAAGATGGCAACAATAATGTATGCTTTGGCTTGATAGGTTTCTAAAATTTTGATATAGCAGTCAGAAAAACCAGCACTGTAGATATCATTAGTGACTCGATAAATCTGTCCGCGATGGAAATTTTTGCCTTGGGTGTGCTGAATGTAGCTATCTGCATTGGGCGATCGCCCTGTTGTCCCAGCCAATCCCCCTTCGTCTGCAAGGTTCCTAACACTGCAATAGTTAACGTTATTGACAATTGCTGGGTTGTTTCGCTGTTCTTCTAATAGAGAAACCCACTCAGATCCAACAGATTCAGCCACAAATTCCCCACTCCAATCTGGCTGGAAACGATAAATTGCGACGCGATCGCATTTTAGTGACTGTCGCACTTCTTGGGTAGCAACGCGAAAGATGGTATCCAAATCTTTGGACTGGAGAATTTTATTCGCTACACCGGCAAGGATTTGGTCTTTTTCTACTTCTTGTTGCAACGTAGCCTGAATCACGGCAACTTGCAGTTGCGCTTCTAATTCCTGCTCGATTAATTTTAGTAACTGAATTTCAGCATTCTGCCACTGGCGAGCAGCAGTGCATTGCTGCACTACCAACAAACCCCAAACCCCATCTTTTGCTAAGATCGGCAAACTCAAACAAGCTCTTACCTGAAACCGCTCCATTAACTGCTTTTGGTAAGGGGACAAGCTTGCAGTGTAGGTATCCGCGATCGCGACTAATTTTTCTTGTTGATAAAGCTTGGCAGAACCCAACCCAAAAGTGACGGCGGGCAGTTTTTCCTTCAGCATTGGGGTAAAGCCGTCCCTCATTGCCTCCGCAGCAACTATCCCCAGCGTCGGATTCGTAAACTCATACAGCACCACGCGATCGGCTTGCAGTGCGCTTTGTACTTCTATGACAGCAGTAGCAAGCAAAGTATCTAGATCGGAAAATTGGCGGATTTTGCTGGCGATCGCCTGTACTTGCTCTACCTCTAATCCATCTCCTCCGTCTTGATATGGCAACACACTTAGCAGTTCTTTTAACTTGCGGATTCTCTCTCGCAATGGCCCTGTTTCCACCCAATCAGCTTGATCCAGTTCTGTTCGCAATTCTTCTAGAGCGGAGGTGATTTGCTGTTTTGCTGGTGCATCAACGGTATGCCCGTTATCAGTTTCCTTATAACCGTTGCTGGGATTTGAGTGAGGTTGGCTCGGTCTAAGATTGTGTTGCGCTACCATGATCTTTCTTGCTATGAAGGTTGTCGGAGTTAAGAAGTAGAATGCAGAGCGGAGGCTAGTTACTTTTTTAGAACGGCTTGGGCGTCCAGAAGCCTTTGTACATCCGCCCTTGGCCTTGTAAGTAAGCTCTAAAATTTAAAATACTCAGTGCTGAGTGCTGAGTGAATTAAGAAGTACTCAGGACTTATGTACTTGGTAAAAGCCCCGCTCCTTGTGGGCGCTCTTTCAACTCAGCACTCAGCACTCGGAACTCAGCACTCTTCATAGAGGCTGAAGGGCTTGAATCACAACATGGGTGTCAAGTAACATCAAAGGGCTACCTTGAGAATCCACAAAGTAACCCTGTAAGAACGAGCCTAGTCGGCCAGGTAACATTGATGTCGAAATCGCTAACCGCTCTTGGGGATCATGAACTTCAATAGTATTGACTTGCTCTACCAACAGCCCGATGGTTTGATTCTGAACTTGAACAAGCATCGCCATGCCAGAGTTACGCACACTTTCTCGCCGACACCAGTGTGTAGCTCCCAACAAACCTGCTAAATCAAGAATCCAAATAGCTTCTCCCCGCCAATTCATTATGCCTAACAAGAATTCTGCTACTTGCGGTACTGGCAAAATCTCGGTGAGGGCAACCTGAATTACTCCGCGTAAATCAGCTAATGGGAGTAACCCATTTACCTTTCCATTCAAGGGAAATCTTAAAAACCTCTGGTTATTTCCTTGAGGAGAGTTTTCAAGTCGAAATTGGCTATTTATGGGTAGCTCTCTAAAGCTATCATTGCCCTGTACCATTGCCCTAGTTTCCTTTAGCGAATAAATTTACTAACAGTCTGGAGCAAGGTATTTTCGTCTACAGGTTTGACTAAATAGCCATCGGCACCACTCATATTGCCCCAAGTTCTATCAACATCTGTGTTTTTAGTTGAGCAAATCACTACCGGGATTCCTTTTGTTGTCGGATCGGCTTTCAACTTGCGACAGAACTCAAATCCACTTTGGCCAGGCAAAATCAAATCCAGTAAAATCAAATCAGGTTTTTGTTGTTTCAACCTGAGTTGAGCCTCTTCACCACTGCGAACTTCATAAACTGAATATCCTCCTTGCTCTAGGTAACGTGTCATCTTTTCTGATTCTGTAAGGCTATCTTCAACTAAAAGAACTTTTTTCATTTTTTTCCTAACTATTTAATTCAGAATTTGAAGAATAATGGCGACAAATAAATTAACACCAACCCAGATTTAGAAAGCAATTTCCAATGCAAAATCTGTTTTGAAAATTGATGTAGGGGAGCCACTGGCATGACTACCGCTTCAACCTAAACGGTTAAATACTTGTGAAGCATATTGAGTACTTTCTCTGATTCTACTGGTTTACCCAAAAAGTCAGTTGCCCCTACTAATTTTGCTCGCATCCGATCTACTATTCCATCTTTACCCGTTAAGATGACAACCGGGACATCTTTGAGACTTGGAGTTTTACGGATTTGAGAACAAATTTCATAGCCATTTACTTTTGGCATCAATAGATCCAAAAAAATGAAGTCTGGCTTGCTTTTAATTAGGTTTAAAACTGCCGTCAAGGACTCTTGAATGCCAACAAAGCGATAACCTTGATGGGTGAGAATTTCCTCCAAACTGCGACAGATCATTGGACTATCATCTACACAGGCTACTAAAGGTCTTGAGACATCAATAATTGCTTTACTAGCCGCTGGGAGACCAACTTGTAAAATAGTCTTCTCTTCTGTCTTCAGTGAAGAATTGGAATTATTAACTGCACTGGACGGACTGACAATTTCTTTGCTAGTCGCTGGGGGGGCAACTTTGTTGAAATTGGGCGCAACTTGTAAAACAGTGTCCTCTTCTGTCTTTAGTGAAGAATTGGAATTATTAACTGCACTGGACGGGTTGCCAGTTTCTTTACTAATCCCAACCTGCCTGAGCTTTGGGGTGGGTGAAAAAGCGATCGCCCCTGTTTTTACCAATGTCATCAATAACCGAGTCAAAGCTAAGACATCCCGACCGCTTTTTTGCCCTAGACCTCGTAAAGTTTTTGTTCCATCAACTAGAGCAATAATCTGTTTAGAGGATGCTTGTCCTTGGAGTAGCTCAATTTGTTGAATTATCGGAAATAAATTGGGCGAGTAGCTTGCCAGTCCTGCATCTCGCCATTCTTGCCAGGCTTGTGTAGCCTTTTTCAAGACTTCCTCTGTTGGTATTACAGCTAAAAGAACCCCAGGAACTTCACCAACAACGGTACTATGTGACAACTGCCCTGCTGGATTGTCGCCATTTCTTTTGGCTTCAATGTACTGCATTATATCAAACAGGACTTCAGCTATTGAGCTTGCAATCAGGCTCACAAGTTGTTGTTGTTCGATTAATTTTTGTTCTCGTAACTTAGCAAGAATGGAATACTCGCGATAATTTTCTTGGGGAGAAACAAGCTGCTCCAACTGTGTCACATCCACATTAGAACAGTACCGCAACAAGTGTCGTCGCCATCGCTCATCGGCATTAGAACCGCCAGCCTGCCAAATTAATCGTCCTAAACGAAAATATAGCGTCCAAGTCGGCCCATCCCTTGCTTCAAGATTCAGCCTGCCTGTAAATAATTTAATTTGAAGTTGCTCGATCAATTGATTCACAATGGATCGCACCTCCTTATATATCTTGAGTTTTGCATTTAGATTAAAATTGCTCAAATAATCCAGTTTACTAACTTCATCGTGCGATCGCCAATAGCACAGTTCAAAACCTTGATTGAGCTATCCCAGCTTGTTATATCCCTTTCCAATTTGGATATTTTTCAAGTTCAAAGCCGGAAGCTTGAACAAAGTTTAAGCTCTTTTTCTAATTATTAATAGGTTAACTAATTATTAATAGGTTAGCTTGTTGCCATGTTACATCTACTGAGCAAATTGCTTGTACAAATGCAGTTGCAATACAGACCGGAAAAAGATGGAAATGTTGAATACTACAAAGCATAGACCAGCTTTAATGCTTATCGATTTTGTACTCTGCTGCTTAAGGCGAGAGACACAAGCGATCGCCCAACAGCTAGTCTGCAAATACAAAAAAATGAGCTTGAATTAAGTTTGTCAAGAAATTGTTTGTTGCCGAATAAAGTATTGGCGATCGCGTTGTTCCAGTACCCCTTGCTTGATCAAGGAGCGCAGGATATCTATCGTTTGCACCCGGCTTAAGCCTATCACCTCTTCAATTTCTATCAGAGTAGCTCCTTCAGCTTGCTGAATATATTGCTGCACTTTAGATTTAGCAGTATCTGCATTCAAGGCAGGCACTTTCTTAGTCATGCTATTGGCGGAAGCACGAAAACCAGTGGCTTTAATTGCAGAACGGGAGATTGACCATTTTGGAACTGTTACAACTGATTTCTCTTCTTTAGCAGGAGTCGGGGGAACTGGTTGTTCGGGACTGTAATCGTCCCAAACACTGTTATGTAAGATTGCCCGGAAATTTTGCAAGTTTTGGAATAATGCCTGAGCCTTTGCTGCCCTCTGTTGGCGGTATTCTTGCTGGCGTTGCGAGACATCTGTTTTTATTTGCAATATTTCCAATTGCCGCTCTACAATCTCTTGCTGAAATTGCTGCTGTTGTAAGTTCCTGTCGTTGTGAAGGCTGGTAACAAAACTGCTCAATTCTTGATGAAGCATATCTGCTTGCAGCTGAAGTTCTTGTTGAGTTAGCTGTTTCCACTGGTTAACTTGTTGACGGCGTTCAGCAGTTATTTGCAATCGCTGCACTCGCTTTTGTTCCCATAAATTCTTGAGAGCCATCAGCTGAAATCTCCTATTTTGTTAACTAGAAATATTAAATAGGAGTCATGAAGACTCCCTTTTTCTAATATGCTGTTAAGCAGCAGATGGAACAGCAGCCTGAGATGTTAAACCAACTGCCTCGGCATATCTTAAGTAAGTTTCAACTGAAGCAATTACAATCCGAGCTTCTATTGATAGCAGTTCAATACCAACTAAAGAAACACGTACCCAAGCATCAACTACAATTCCTTTGTCCAAAATGCGGTCAATAACTTCAGCCAGACTTGAAGATGAGTTAACTTTTTCAACAGCCATTTTATTTTGCTCTCACAACTCTAATTATTGATTTCATTCTGCTCTGATTGAGCAGTAGGTAAAACTTACACAATGTGTTTTATTCTTCCTGGGTTTAGTGTTCCCAAAAATATAAGATAAATATAAGAAAATAAAAAAATATTAAAAAGTTAACAATATCTTTTTTAGACAAAAATTCAAGAAAAAATCATCTCATCTTTATTTTTTCTGGGAAAGTTATAAATATTATTTTTTATGAATTTATATGAGAGTGTTTTTGAGAAAATGATAAGGTGGCAGAGGTTCGCTGAGTGCCAATTGCCAGTGCGAGCATTGTACCTGCCAGAGGCAAAACTGCTGCGTACTGACCGTTAAATGGTTGCGCTGTGCCAAAAAGTGGATTTGCCGCACATCTGACTGTCGAGTTTCACAGATAACATTTGTATATGTTTTGAGAATTAACTGGTTCAAGAGTTCCCACTGTTCGCATTGTTGTGCTTGAAATGCTTGCTGTGTTTGGTAGCGTTGTTTTTTCGCTAATAAATAGGCTTTTCCCTTGGCATCAATATTGTCAGAATCGTCAAGTAAATCACAGGGTGTCAATTTTAAAGTGTACTCAACTTTGTCTGCTAGCTGAGTTAAGGCTTCTAGATATTGCTCTTGGTGCTTTTCTAGATGATTCAGCAGTTTTTCTACGGAAGTAAAACCCCTCCCAAAGCGTAGAGGAAGAAGGGGAGTTTGTCGAAAAAGTTCTCGAATCACGCGATCATGGTTTAATACAGCTTGAAGTAAACGCTCATCCGTTGCCTGTATTGCCTCCAGTGAGATTTCCGGCTCTACGATCGCACCTAAACCAGAAGAGTAAACGAGTTCAATATTCCTTTCCATCCCCAAAGGTAGAACAAGCGGTGATGCGGTCGGGACTAGAAGAGCATAAACGTATATTGACATAAACTTGGGATACTTATTCTGTAATTAAGTTTGTACACATGAAGTTCTCTGGGACACTTCTTTTTACATCCAAGGTGTTTCCGGAAAGTAAGTATCGCTGTGTGCAACGTTCTCTCAAACCTAACCCCCAGCCCCTTCCCTACAAGGGAAGGGGAGCAAGAATCAAAGCCTCTACGCCACTTGCTACAACGCGGGGAACCCGCGCAACGCAGTGGCTTCTCCCTGTGGGGGAGAGGTTTGGAGAGGGGTTCTAAGGATAAGTTGCACATTGCCTTAAGTAGTTTCCGCTCTGAACTTCTGTGTTTTTTTCAAATAAGAGACTATTGAGATTGGTGTTGATTGGCAAGCATCTGATATGTAACTTGGAAATCATCATTTGTAATCTGAATCAAGCTGGAGTCAGTCAATCCTTGGGCGCGGTATCGACGAATTGCGCTTAAAGCAGCTTGATTGCTCAACAAAGCCAAGTCTGCCCCATTCCAACTCTCGGTAACTGTCGCCCAGGTTTCTAAATCGACATCAACCAGGGGACGATCTAGATTGTGAACTCCTAAAATTGCTAATCGACTGGCTCGATCTGGCAGATCGATTTTTATTTGTAAATCCAATCTTCCCGCTCTAAGCAAGGCAGGATCGAGCGTTTCTGGACGATTGGTTGCTCCTACTAACAGTACTTTCGGGCATTCATGTAACCCATCCAATTCAGTGAGCAATTGACCGACAACGCGATCGCTAACTCCAGAATCACCAGTGAATCGTCCCCGTGCTGGTGCTAAGGTATCAATTTCATCTATAAACACAACGCAAGGTGCTGCTTGCCGAGCTTTGCGAAAGAGTTCTCTGACTGCTTGTTCTGCGGCTCCTACCCATCGGCTGAGTAATTCCGGGCCATTCACAGCAATAAAGTTGGCTCTGGCCTGGGAAGCGATCGCTTTTGCAAGTAATGTTTTTCCCGTTCCCGGCGGCCCCCACAACAGAATCCCACGGGGAGGCTTGGCTTTGGTTTGCTCGTATAGTTCGGGATAGAGGAGTGCGCCTTCTACAGATTCTTGAAGTTTTTGTTTAACATCATCCAAACCACCAATGTCATCCCAACTTACACTAGGTGTTTCAACTGCTACAGCCCTGAGAACTGAGGGTTTTATCTCCTTAATTGCTTCGAGAAAATCCTGCTGCATAACAGTCATGTTCTCAGGAACAGGACTGTTGAGCGAGGGGACTTGACGACGAAGGGCAATATAGGCTGCTTTTTGACAAAGAGCTTTAATATCGGCCCCGACAAAACCGACAGCCAAATCGGCGATTGCTCCTAAATTAACCGAAGTCTCCAAGGGCATGGCACTTGTTAAAATTGTGAGAATTTCCAATCGTCCATTGCGATCGGGAACCCGAAACTGAACTTCGCGATCAAAGCGTCCCGGACGACGAAGCGCCGGATCGAGATAATCGGGACGATTTGTTGCTGCTAAAATAAGTACGCCCTCGGTTTTGGCAAACCCATCCATTAACCCAAGCAACTGCGCCACTAGTCTTTTTTCAACTTCGCCTTCCACTTGGCTGCGATCTGGGGCAAGGCTGTCAATTTCGTCAATAAATACCAGGCAGGGAGCAGAACGAGTTGCTTTCTCAAAAATACTTCGCAAACGAGCTTCTGCTTCCCCGTAATACTTGCTCATCACCTCTGGGCCATTGATGGCAATGTAGTTTAACTCTAACTCTTCTGCCAAAACACGAGCTGTTAAAGTTTTTCCCGTACCGGGCGGGCCAACGAGCAAAACCCCACGCGGAGGCTCTAACCCTAATTTCACCAATAAATCTGGACGTTTAAGGGGAATTTCAACTAACTCTCTGATTTCTTGGAGAACATCAGTCAAACCGCCGACATCTTGCCAAGAAGTTTTTGAGTTCGTCTTATCTGATGGGGGAGTGACATCAGTATCATCCATTGGTGTAGTGCCAACGGTGGAATTGGATCTGACTCGGCTGGAATTATTTGTTCTGGGAATATTGCCTTGCCGGGGAATACTACTGAGATTATGAGACCGAATTTGAATAGAAGTTTTTAACTCGCCTTTCTCTACTTTTTCTTCTAAAACTTTGGCAATTTCTAATAGGTGTTCAAATCCTTTAAATATGTCGTCCATTGATTTTACTTAGAGGTTGTTGGAAAAGTGTTTCACTGTGATTTTGGCTACTTTTATATCCTCCCTTAATTACCCCCCTTAATCCCCCCTTTACAAGGGGGGAAACCGGAATTAAACTCTCCATTTACAAGGGGGATTTAGGGGTATCTAGAACGTTTTGCTACCGACAAGAGGACTTTTCAAACATCCTCTTAAATAAAAGGCAGAGAAAAATTTAATTTCCCAAAAAATTAAAAGTTTCAAGAATTTTTGATTATCAATTTTTATTGCTATTGAACAGGGAAAGGAATTAATCAGTTGGAACTGGATAATTGAAGACGAGCAAAGTTATACGGGGCAGTGAAATTGTTGTAACGAATTCGCAAACGGTCTTCAAATTGACGATCGAGTGCTTCAACGTGTTCGCTAAATTGTGATTCTGCTTCCCAAGGAATTAAATAGGCTGTGTTGTAGATCATTGTGTCCATTTGGGGAGTATTTTCTACCACTTCGATCGCAATGGAGTTGAGCGTGCTTTTAAATACATCTATGATCTCTTGCTTGCGATCGCTCATTCCCTGTTCGATGGTTTGCCCTATTTGGATTACCCGCTCCATACTCAGGGGTTGACCCACTAGCTTATCCCTTTCGGTTTTGAGATTTGGGTGTTCTGCCAATAATCCCTGAATTTCTGCTTCGGTATCCCAAAAAACTTTGACACTAACTTCTCGGCAACCCGATAACTTCGCAAGCAATTGCGTCAATTCTTCTTGATGAGGACGAATTAATTGCTGTGAAACCGTTTCCCAGCTTGAAACCAAAAGTCCAAATTGCACTGGCAGTAAATAGCGATCGCCTCCTTGCATGATCTCCTCAAGGACTTTCTCATGACTTAGCAGGTTACGACGGCTGGCCAAATAACGCTCTTGCTGTGCTTCCGAGTAGATAACTGCAAAATCATCCAAAATTTTAATTTCTACAGGTTGCCGATCTAAGCCCTGTAAATTTAAGTTTTTTGGAGCAGGCAAGGTCAAAATTCCATAAATGTAAAAGCCATAACTCATAAGAATGTCTTACCAAGAAGAATGTAGATAAAAAAGTTACAGGGGTTTAGAAGTGAGTACTAATCTTAACTTGGCATGAACTAAGTTTAACTGAGCCAGTCCTAAGTCCAAGTCACCTTCAACCACAACACCCGTATTTAATAGGCGATCGAGGAGTTCTAGAATAGAGGGTTGACTAGAGGTTTCACCGGGGTAGTATCCTCCAGATTGGGGAAGTAAAGTTCCCATTTCACCCAAGTTAATATTTAGCTCGGCTGGGTCAACATCAAATATTTCGCAAAGTTTAACAACCTGTTGTTCAAGCTGTTGCAGGCTTTCGGCAGCTCGATCTAGCTCAGAGTCGCTGAGGTTGCCAGCATCCATTCGCCGAATCACCTGAGCTTCCATGAGTTGGCGTATCAGTTCAACAACCGTCAGTAACAATGGTGCTAAACCGGAATCGGAACCTTTTGATTTGCTAATCGCCTGCATTCTGATGATTATTAGGATTGAGTACTTTGAGCGATTGCAGTTCTGTTTCTAGACTGGCAAGACGCTCTTGGAGTTGTTGATTAGTTGCTAATAAGGTGCGAGTTTGACTATTAAGATAGGGGTCGCTCTCCCACCAGTTGATTCCAATCTCTTTGGCTTTATCAACAGAAGAAATCAACAAACGAATCCGAATATTGAGCAGTTCTGTGGAGCCTACGGAAATAGAAATATCTCCTGCGATAACAATGCCTTTATCCAGAACCCGTTCTAGAATATCTGCCAAGGTAGAACCTTGAGTTGATGTGGTGATAGCTCCCCGATTAGTATTAGTACTCATTTGTTTATTAAATGGCCAGAATCAAAAGCAACTGTCTGTGAGATGCTTGGCGGCTCGGCATTGCCCTGCATTTGTACTAATACTCCCTGCTCTCTAAGAGACTTGAGTGCAGCGACAATTTGACTGCGATCGATCCCTAATTCTACTGCCAGTTCAGAGAAACGCCTTCCTGGAGAATTACACAGGTAGTTGTAGACTTCATGCTCGTAAGGTACTCGTTGTTCCAATACAATCTGATTTTGGTTGTTTGGTATTATCTCTGACGACTGAGATTGAGTATTTATACTATGATACAATTCACTTAATACCTCTTCCAGTAGCCGAGTTGCTTCCATCAGAGGTTGATTCGTGCGAGAAAGCAGGATATCCGCACAAATATCTTGGAAGGAAGGATCTCCAGGGTTTACGGAAATTTCGTGTTCGTGGCAGATTTTGGCAATCATCAGACAGGAACGCAATCCACCACCCTGTCCAGAGCTAGATCGACTCCAAAACATCCGTACTACACGGACAATTACTTCTGCTTTCTCAGAATCTATGCCTGTTTTATGAACTACAATTTCCTGCTGAGTTAGTTCATCAGGTGGAGGCATATCAATGGTAATAACACGATCCATCAAAGCATCCTGAGTTGCATGGACTCCACAATACTCTTGAGGATTTGATGTTAAGATTGCCCGAAACTGAGGATGAACCCGGATATACTCTGCTCGCTGTTGATTTGTTGGCAATACCAACAACCTCTCCTCAAGTACGGAGAGTAAAACGTTATTTACCTCCGGGTGCGATCGGTTGAATTCGTCGTAAACCAGCGTAAATCCTTCTTTACAAGCTAGGGTTAATCGTGCATCAACCCAGTGTTGTCGAAGTTCATCCTCAACTTTGACAACGCTGTGGATGAAATTATCAACAACCTTTTTGCGGGTGTAGCCTAACTGATTACCAATCAAATCTGAGGTTTTAAACTCATCATCTCCAAATAAGAGGATGATAGGCTGGTTGAGCAAATCAGCCAGATGCATTGCCAGAGTAGTTTTTCCGACTCCCGCCGCACCACGTAAATGTACTGAAAAACCCGACTGTAGATAGCGCAAAGCACGTTGAGCAATGCGTTGAACAGCAGGTGTATTGACAAATCGTTGGGGAGATGCATTTAATACTGTTGTCAAACTCTAAGTACCTCGTAAATAGTAATGTGTCATAGAAAAGTATTTTTTTTTACATTGCAAATATAAAATACAGATGTCAATCAGCTTAACTGGACTCAAATCCAACGCATTTTGGCATCAACACAAGACTAGTAATGTTTAATATTTATGTCATCAGCATGATTACGGTCTTGAAAGGATACCTTTAATAAATCCACACAGGTGTAAAGCAATATGGTTCTGCGCTTCTTACTATTACCGATTACTGGCCCATTAATGGGGGTAACATGGCTTGGGGAAAAAATTTTAGAACAAGCAAGTACTGAAATTGATGATAAAGAAAATCTCAGCAAGCAGCTTCTTGCACTGCAACTTGCTTTTGATATGGGGGAAATTCCCGAAGAAGAGTTTGAAATTCAGGAAGAAGCTCTTTTATTAGCAATTCTGGAAGCAGAACAGCAAAAACGCGATCGGACACAAGAGTAAGGCAGGAGGCAAAGGAGGAACTACACCCCCATCGCGAGGCTTTTTTCATTGAGTTTAATCTGTGATGTGTGGATGAGAGAAAATATAAGTATCGCGATTCAGAATATAATCAGCCATGACAGAAACCAAACCCACCCGTACCGCACGCAGGGGACGAATATTCCCTGAAATTCAGTGGAATGAAGAACAAAAAGCACGATATGAAGCCGAACGCGAGGCTTTTTACCAACGTTGTAAACCTATTTTTGAGCGAGTCAAATCAGAATTAATTGAAACTCACTACAACTGGTTTGTTGCAGTTGAACCGGATAGTGGAGAATATTTTGTTGATAAAGATTTAGAAGTAGTTTCATTACGGTGTCGCGAACAGCATCCAGGCAAAATACACTATGCTTTTCGGATTAATGAGTCTGGGGCTTGCGGCACGATATGACGATTTACGGTTTTTTTGGTGATGAGGATGCACTACTTTTTGAAATTAATTTAATAACATCAGAGGGATTAGAATTATCTGTGGAGGCGATGTTTGATACAGGTTTTTCGTATTGGTTAGCGATTAATGAGCAAGATATAGATGCACTTGGTTGGGAGCGTTTACGAGAGCAAACAATGCGAACTGCACGGGGAGATGTAAAATTTGAAATCTATGTTGGTCAAGTACTATTTGACGGTCAAGAGTTTGACATACCTGTACATGTTGGCAAAGATTTAACAGAAGTTTTGCTCGGTCGTCAATGGTTAACAAATCGTCGGTTAGTCGTTGATATACAATCGGGTGAATTAACGTTGGGATAACTATGACAAGGCTCGAATTTAAAAATTATCAAATTTGGCAAGATTTCACTGAAATATTACAAAGTTTAGATGCTAATCTTCTTGTTCAAGAACATCTTGAGCAGTGTGATTATAAAGTGTGTGGCTATTGGGATGAACAAGATGAATATTATGAGCAAATTACGTTACCTCATACCCTAGAAGCCGAATTAGTTAGCAGTTCAATAGGCGTTACTCACAAGGAACGTTTTTTACAACTAAAGTTTTTGCTCATAGCTGATGCTGTTGATAATACGAAAACTGCAAGTAGCAATATTCAAAAGCTTGGTGAATTAGTTCTTGTTTATGATGAAAATTTAGAATTTATTGATGAGAATTGGCTTTTAGATGTCGATTCTTCATTCCTTATGAAGCTATCTGGCTAATTTTAGGCAATTGAGTAGAAATAAGAAATAACTAAGCAACGAATTTTCGTGCCTAGCGCAAAGCTGAATATATAAGGGTTTGAGATAAGCTTTATTGCTCACTTTGGGGTATCGCAACGATTGATGAAAAATTCCACCATTTGCTGTGAAATGCTTGATAAATGGTTTTTCTATCTGCTAACTTTGACAGCGCAATCAAGGTAGTCAGCATTGGTGGCTGAAATCCTTATCAATAAAGCTTTTGACTTTAGAAAAAAATTATTTTCTTAATCTGTTTCTTAACTTCTACCCTTTTGATAAGCAAATTCTGATTATTATTCTTTAAGTATTGGTTTTTAATTTTGTTAAAAGCTTAACCAGCCCAAGGGTCACTGGCAACTTGTCCATCAGGCAAGACTGTATTACCACAACAGGACAGCAAAGTATCTATATTAATTCCTTTGATATTTGCGTCTATAAGATTTGCATAGGATAAATCAGTTTCTCCTATACAAGCTAATTCCAAATTAGCGTTTCTCAAGTTAGCATTGTACAAATTAGCCATTCTCAATTCTGCATTTCTCAAACTAGCCCCCTCTAAATTCGCTCCCATCAAACTTGCTTCGCTCAAATTAGACCCATCTAAGTTAGTTTGTCTTAAACTGGCATAGTCAAGGTTTGCCCCACTCAAGGAAGCTTTTACCAAAATTGCTCCATCCAAGTTAGCTTCAGACAACCAGGTATCTTTTAAATTAGCCCTGCTCAGGTTTGCCTGACTCAAATTGATTTTCTCTAAATGTGAGCCAAATATTTCAATATTACTTAAATCAACCCCATTAAAATCTCTCTCTCCAACAGCATATCGCTGCAATAACTCGTGAGCATTCATGATTTTCCTATTAAAATGGGTTATTTACAGGCTAATACAAACTGAATGCTCTATTCTAACCGCTTTTACCCCAATGTCGCTTAACCCAAAAATTCCGACATCACACAAGGCGATCGCTCGTAACTTCGGCAAGGAAAGAATATTATAGACACCAACTTGTTAACACAAGAAATCAAACAGGCAATCGAAAATAGCGATCAGTCCAAGTTAGAAAGCCTACTGACTTCTGAGCCATCCCAAATTAATGGAACAACTGCATTTGGAAATTGGCTACATTTTGCAGTTTCTTTTAATGCCAGCATGGATATCATAAAGTTTCTTGTTGAAAAGGGAGTAGACATTAATCAAAAAGAACCTATTTTGGGAGGAAATGTCTTAAATCTTGCTGCATCAGAAGGGCAAATAGATGTTGTTCATTATTTATTAGAAAAAGGAGCAGAAATAGATATCTCTGAACCAGAAAAGAATCCCTTATTTGGTGCGATTTACGGGGGATATAAAGATATCGTAGAAGTTTGAATCGCAAATAAAATTGATTTTAAAATAAAATACTCAGGAGATAACATGAACGATATAGACGCATTAGCATTTGCTAAAGAAAGAGGACAAACAGAAATAGCAGAAATGCTTTCCGTGTTATATGTAATTTAAAGTTTAATTCAAAAACTTTGATTTTTTCAGCCAATGCCTCGCAAGGCAGTAGCGAAGAATAGGCAAGCTGAAATCTTAGTACTTAATATTCCAATGTTAAGGTTTTGAATTTTGGTGTATTGTCCTCCAAGCCAGTATTTGCTTGCTGATGGGTCATGTCTCCTTCAGCAATAATTTGACTATTTAAAATAGCAAGACGCTGCTGAATTTGATGTCGGCGTGCTTCGAGTTTTTCTAGTTCCTGCTCTAAACGCTCCTTCTCTAACATCATTTTGTAAGCATTTAAGTAAGCTGTTGCCTGAGAACGTTGAGGAGGCATGGTGCTAAGTTTGGCTTGAATTTGTCCACGTTTTGGAGTGCGGTGCATAATAAATTTCTCGTTGAGTATGAAAGTATTTAGTTTAATTAACTGTTAAAATAAACAGGCGGCTGCTGCTTGGATGCGTTCTAAAGGCTGAACTGAGCGAGGAAGCATTGGTAAGCGAACCATTGTCAAACCTGGAAAATCGCAATTAATGGTTGCTGTAGAAGTAAAGCGGTTGAGAACAAGGTAATTCTGGCTGACACCTATTTCTTGAAGAGATTTGAACAAGCGTTGTTGTTCGGCAAGTACACTAGCCTGGTTAAGTGTAACCCCAATGAACTCTGCTTGTTGTCGGTCTTTTAGCACTTTTTGGGCTTTGACTACACGCTGTCGCAAAGTTCGTAAACGCCCCATAAACTCTGTACGACCAAGAACATTTTGATACTTAATCCAGAGTTTGAAAATCCAAGCTAGCCAGTCTGCTAGTGCATTTGGCATTTCTAGAAAACGCAGAAGATGTCCTGTAGGAGCAGTGTCTAAAATAATCAAGTCTTCTTCTTGTTGCTCTAGCAATTCCATTACTGTTAACAGGGAAAGCATTTCATCAATCCCTGGTAAAGCTTGACCGACAATTTTGCGCCAAGCAACAGGAGCGTATGCCATTTCAATAGTTTCGCTTGTTTGGGTTTCGCCACTCATCATTTCGGCCAGTTCCCACAGGTAATCGGCTCTAAATTGATCGACAATGCGATCGCTATCTACTTCCTGACCTCGAAGATTGGCAGTTATTTGATATGGTTCGTGTCCTAAACTCAGACCAAAGGCATCACCCAAGGAGTGGGCTGGATCGATAGAAACTATGCGAATTTTGCGATCGCGATGTTGTTGAGCCATAGCCCAACCAATGGCAGCTGCTACTGTGGTCTTGCCTACTCCACCTTTACCGCCAATTAGTAACAGGCGACGACCTTGGCTGAGAAAATCTCCAAAGTTAGGAGGAATTGTTTCCGGCCATTGAACTGGGAGTAGATCGATAGGAAATGGCGGTTCAAGCTGAGGAACATGGATTTGGTCGATCAGATGGCTGAGGGCTACAATCCCTAAAGGCTCTTTATCTTGCTGTGGCACAATAAAAATCGGCTTTCCGTTAGCAAGATCCGTATACTGACCGATTAGTGGTTGTTGTTCTTGGTAGCGATCTGGGTCAGTGGCACTAGTAAGGACTTGGTTGACAAACAAGCCTCCGCAAGGAACCTGCATGGTTTGTAAGGCTTCTAGGAATCGTTTTGACTCCAACCAACTCATTGGTTCGGCGATCGCAACTAACAAACAAGCTGTATGGGTAGGATCTTGAAGCAGACGGCGACCTTGCGACAGTTCAGCTTTCAAGGTTTGCAAAAAATTGTCAGCGCGATCGGGTGTGTAACTTCCAGCAAAGGTCTTGCTAATAATCCGATGCTTTTCTTGAAACAGTTCGAGAGAGTGGAGGAAAGTGTCTAAAAAATCCATCAATCCAAACAAGTTGAGAGTATGACCGCTAGGAGCCATATCCACTACTACTCGATCTACCTGCTGTTCGTTGAGAAGGCGTTGGATCTCTAACAAACCCATCAACTCGTCCAGTCCCGGCCAGTTTAAATCCCAAACTGGATGCAAGTCTTCTCCCTCAACAAAACTACCCCGCTCCACCAGCAGTTCTAAAACCTGACCGTAACGTTCTTTAAACTCTTGTAGCAGACGTTTTGCATCCAACGCCCTTACTTGTAGATTGGGTAGTTCCGCTATGGGACGAGGAATGTCATCAACGCTAACTTGTAAGACATCTCCAAGAGAGTGAGCCGGATCGGTTGAGATTAAAAGAATTTGCTCGTTGACAAATTTCTGCGCCCAACGATATGCAAAGGTGCAGGAGATTGTTGTTTTTCCGACTCCACCTTTGCCGCTAAACATAGCAAGGTGTAGGTTATTAAAAAGTTCCATCTCGTTTGTCATTTCCGGCGTTTTAGGATAAAGTTACTACATATTTTTAAAAGTTACTTAAGTAATTTTGCTGAATAAATCTATTTAAAACCTTAATCTTTCACGGATGGAATTTACAAAACTTCTATCCTATAGGCTACCGTGTACACACAAGTTGGAAATAATTGACAAATCTGGATTTTACCCCTCCCTAACCCTCCCCTTGTAAAGGGGAGGGAACTAGATTTCTTTTTTCTCCCCTTTACAAGGGGGGATTAAGGGGGGTAATTGGACTTGCGATCCTATAGGACGGCGACAGGGAAAGCTTTACAAGAGAATGTGTAATTAATTTTGTTGAGTTACTTACAAAGATTAGTCGAGGAACTATAACTGAGGTAAAGATTTAGCCAGAGATGTCCAAAGGTAAGGAGATAAGATGGTTAACAGTTCTGAAAGCGATATAAATATTGGGTGTAATGTCAAAGGTATTTCTGAATACGACTTTTTTTCTGACAGTAATTTTGAGGACATTCATTGTCGTTCACTTAAAACAGACTCTCCCTACTTAGGACTAAAAACATTTGAAATTAAAGATAAAGACAAATTTTTTGGTCGGGAGAAGTGGATTACTAATCTGGGCGATCGCTTAAAAAAAGATAATGTACTCTTGCTTCTAGGAGCATCAGAGAGTGGCAAATCATCATTGATTCAGGCAGGTTTAATTCCTTATTTAGGATTTTATAAAAAATCATTAATTAATATAAGTTTTCACCCAGATGAAAATCCTTTTAAATCTCTTTATCAGTGTCTTGCTTCTAATTATGGAAAAAAATCACCAATAGCGGATATTAGTCGAGAAATAAGAGAAAATACCCTAATTAAAATTGTCACATTCCTTAAACAAGATTATCAGTGCATTCTGATTTTTATTGACCAATTTGAAGAACTGTTTACAAAAACTCAAAAACCGGAACGCGATAAATTTGTTGCTAATCTATTTCAACTGTTCCAGCAGCAGGATAGCTCTGTCAAAATTGTTTTAACAATGCGGTCTGATTTTCTAGATAGATTTAGTGAGTATCCCCAACTTGCGAAGATCCACGATCGCTATAGTCGTATACTCACTAGAATGAGCGATGCAGAATTAAAGTTAGCGATCGCTGAACCTGCTGCTAGAATTGGCGTTACCTTTGAACAAGGTCTAGTTGAGCAAATTATTCATGATTTTCACCAACAAGATGATTCTTTACCACTTCTGGCATACACCCTGAATGTATTGTGGGAAAGAGAAGATATTGCAAAGGGGGTTCTGAAGATAAAGACTTATCAAGAATTAAAAGAGCAAACATTTGGTTATTTAAGAGAACAAGCTAATCAATTTATTAATCCTAGTCTTGGATGGCACGATCGCCATTCGAGAGAAAAGGAACAAGAGATTCAAAAATTAAACCTTGCACTGACTGAATTAAAACTGCGCGAACAATCCGCCAGGGTTTTGAATTTACTTCCTGTCCAACCGCTAGAGGGTTTGGTGCTGGCAATTCAAACAATGGGTGAGAATCTAGAGAAATACCCAAATCGGCTTCTAGCTCCTGTTTTGGGAAGCTTAAAGGAAGCAATGAACACACCCACAGAGGCAAATAGCTTGCGCGGACACGAGCAAGAGGTTAATTGTGTAGCCTTTAGTCCTGATGGCAAGTTTATTGCCAGTGGCAGTAGCGATTCTACCGTGTGCTTGTGGAATATCATTGGCAATCCTACTGCTCAATTTTTGTTGGGGCACGAGCAAGAGGTTAATTGTATAGCCTTTAGTCCTGATGGCAAGTTTATTGTTAGTGGCAGTATTGACGGAATTTTGTGTTTATGGGTACAAGCTAATCTCATTACTCAACCGTGGCAGGGACATGAGGAAGGAGTTATTTCCGTCGCTTTTAGCCCAAATGGCGATTCTATTGTCAGTGTTGGTTTTGACGGAACAGTGTGTTTGTGGGATCTAGAAGGTAACGCCATTACTCAACCTTGGCGCGGACATAAGGAAGGAGTTATTTCCGTCGCTTTTAGCGCAAATAGCGATTTTATTGTCAGTGTTGGTTTTGACGGAACGGTGTGTTTGTGGGATTTACAAGGTAACACCATCACTCAACCCTGGTACAAACATGAGGCAAAAATTATTTGTGCCGCCTTTAGTCCCGATCGCAAGTTTATTGTCAGTGGTAGTAGTGATTCGACAGTACGGTTATGGGACATCCAAGGTAATCCCATCGGTCAACCTTGGCACGGGCATGAAGGACGGGTCAATTCTGT
The DNA here is from genome assembly GCF_034530835.1 of Nostoc sp. DedQUE12b. Classification (NCBI taxonomy): domain Bacteria; kingdom Bacillati; phylum Cyanobacteriota; class Cyanophyceae; order Nostocales; family Nostocaceae; genus Nostoc; species Nostoc sp. DedQUE12b. Next base: position 72,227 of record NZ_JAVRCI010000031.1, read on the forward strand.
AGCGTTTAGCCCTGATGGTAAGTTTATTATTAGTGGTAGCTGCGATCGCACAATACGCTTATGGAATATCAATGGCAACCCCATCACTCAACCTTGGCGGGGACATGAGGGACAGGTTAATTCCCTAGCCTTTAGCCCCGATGGCAAGTTTATTATTAGTGGTGGCGATAAAACTGTGCGTTTGTGGGAGCTACATCAAATACTACAAGAACGGGTCATCGGGCGATCGCAGCGCAAATATGAGAATTGGGTTAATTCTGTCGCCTTTAGCCCTGATGGCAAGTGGATTATCAGTGCCAGCAATG
>NZ_JAVRCI010000032.1:0-72424 GCF_034530835.1 Nostoc sp. DedQUE12b
CACTCAGCACTCAGCACTCAGCACTCAGCACTCAGCACTCAACACTCAGCACTCAGCACTCAGCACTCAACACTCAGCACTCAGCACTGTTTTGCCCAATCCCCAATCTTGAGTTACGGTGGGTAAGAACTCAATGATGTGCTAAGGTAATCAAGTGAGAATAAAATTCGGTTACATTCTTTGTTTTTAGTATTGACAGGCTTTTTCCTTTTGGTCTTAACAAGCTTGCCTCCGAAATCTAAATCTCTACACACCTATGATTTTGGAGATAATGCATGTCAATTTATGTAGGTAATCTATCCTACGAGGTCACACAAGATGACCTCAATTCTGTATTTGCCGAACACGGCACTGTAAAGCGGGTTCAGTTACCTACTGACCGTGAAACAGGACGTCCACGCGGCTTTGCCTTTGTAGAGATGGGCACAGAAGCTGAAGAAACAGCTGCCATTGATGCTCTTGATGGAGCTGAATGGATGGGACGCGACCTCAAAGTCAATAAGGCTAAACCAAAAGAAGATAGAGGTGGTTCTTTTGGTGGTGGCGATCGTCGCGGCGGCGGTGGCGGTGGATACAATAGATCGCGCTACTAAGCTTTAAGATCAAAAATTAAGTTTTAACGTCTAAAGGGCAGAATCATTATCTGCCCTTTTTGCGCTCCGGTCTAGTGGATCGGAAGGCTCGATATATAAGGTTTTTCTTTACCTTTTAACCGAATGACACGCTTGTTAAGCGTAAATCCCTGGTATTCCTGGATGAAAGGGTATGGGGTGTAGAGTTGCAGGTTCGGGTGTGGGGAATTAAGAAGGTGTTGAACTCCTTGACGCACTCGCATTCAATTGTCTAAAACACCCTACCCCCAACACCCTGCCCTCATGAGGTTTCACATGAATCTTAGTGCCATTCCCCTTTAACCTTTTCCCTTTCCCCCCAAACCAGACATCAATTCCTTCTAAGCACGAGTACGCGTAATCTGAGCAGAATCAAAATCTTGTAGCCGAGTCATATTTCCACTGTTTTTATCAACAATAAACACAGCATTAGGTGTCTCATATCTCATCGCTCCAAAGGCGAGGAGTTCACCTGTTGTAGAGCAAACTAAGCTTTGTAAACCATTATTCCATGCTTGACCATTAACTTTCAATTGTCCTAGTCTGATGGGCTTCTTTTGATTTGGATCTAGCTGCACTAGACTTGTCTCACCATACGCACTAACTATAGAAGTATAAAGTATTCCATCTGGGCACTCAGCTAGATTGCTGACCCGCTCATCTTCCAGGAATTTAATCTTACTAATAAAACTTATCTCTCCTGTTTGAAGGTTAATATCTACCAATTTGATTGGTGGTGTACCGTTCTTCTTTCCTACTAGACCAATGAGTCGCCCATCATTAGTACCTAGCAAGCTCCCAAGCTGTTGATTCGGTTTAAGTCCTGAGACTATCAAAGTTTTTACAGGCGTACCCAAAAATCTAATGCGAGTAGGTGTCGCCTGTCTCCGACTAAGTGCAACCGGAGTAATGGCTACAACAAGTGTGCCATCGCTTAAAGAGGTAAAACCACTCAATATCTCATTAGGTTCTAATAGAGGTGTACTTTTATCCGTAAGTACCTGAGCCTTTCCTGTCATTAAGGATTGCAAAACTAGTCCTACAGGCTTCATATCTGTGCTTACACTGTTTAGGGCAGTGTTCTCTATTAATTCAGTCGTGTTTACCTCTGTAATAGCTGTTTGGTCAGTATCAACGATCGGGCTAGAACCTATACCTACAATATTTAAACTTGGTGTTTCTGCCAAGGCTTTGTTGCTTAGATAACTAAGTCCAGATACTACAGTTCCAGCAAGTACCAATTGTCCAAACCGTCGGCGTGATACCTTGTAATTCATATTTTTCTTCCTAGAATGAATGACTTTTATTAGGTAGCAGTGTGAACGTAAACAGATAAGGCTAATATATTTGCGTCCAGGTTGCTACTGAGGGTGTTCCATTGTTGTCACTAATAAAAAGCATGTACCAGCCTGGAGGGGCGATGTTTCGATTGTTTATGACCGTGACCTTAAGAGAAGTAGCGTTTCTAGAAATAATGGGTGCATCCACTAACCTTTGTTCTGTATCGCAGGAATGGGTAGTTGCTATTGGTCTAATCAGACTCACCCACTTAATATTCGCAGCTTGGGGTGTCTGAATCGTAAATTGCTGCCCGTAGGTCACTGTTTGAGGAGCGCTCCGAATAACTGGACGCGATCGCGACATATACGCAGGACTGTAGATTTCTAATCGCAGTTCATTGACCCTCCGTTGAGGGTTCCCTCCAGCTGTGGCGACCCTACCATCTGGTAACAGTAAGGCCACCGAGTGATATACGCGGGGGACATTTTGTTTAGCTACTACTGTCCAGGTATTTGTAGCTGGATTGTAGATTTCTGCTGGCAGCATTGATTGTGTTGTGTCCTCATTCATTTTGCTACCATTGCAAACAAAGACTGTGCGATCGGGCAATAAAACTGCGCTGTGATGCATCCGGGCATAGTTTAAAGGCTTTGCTGCTACGTAAGTTGGATTACTAGCTTTTAAATCGACAATATTTACCCTCTTGGTTGCTGTCTTACCACTACCACCACCGAGAATCATCACTTTTTGATCTTGTGCAGGTGGTAAAAGAAGACTGGCAGCTTGATCGCCAAAAGCTATGTCTTGCAGCCCTGTTACCACTGTTTCTGTAATGGATTGTGTAAATGTCTCTGGCAGGGTTAATATCCTTGGTGTCACTCCAGTGCCACCCATCTGAGCACCTGAATAAAAAACTTTTCCACTACTTAGTAGAAACAGATGCGCGTATGGCGGTAAGGCACTAGTTGTTGGAAAAGCTTTCCAACCATTTGGAAAGAAAGCAGAATAAATTTCTGGTTGTCTATTGAGCTTGCCATCTTTATCCAGCCCAGATACTGCTAAGACTCGACCACTGCCTAGTGTTAACACAGTAGGATACCAACGACCATTATTCATTGATCGTATCTTGACCCATTTCTCAGCAATGGGATCAAACATCAGAGCATAGGGTGAACCATAAAATGGGTCATAGCGCAAAGTTCCACCTGCAACCAGTAACTGACCATCAGGGCGGAAGGAGTGACCAGCGCAAAAAATATCCATAGGTTGATTGTTACTATCCAATGGAGGCGCTTGACGGGAAAAGGTTTCCTTGTTTACATCCCATACCACACTGTCATAGGGAGTATTTAACCGATTGGGATCGTTACCTGAGCCACAGAAAAAGAATACCTTACCAGTACGAAGTAGGGCAGCATGTATAGGTAGGATTGGAGCACTGTACGACAAAACTTGCCATTTATCTGTAGCAGTAGCCACAGCTATGGAAGTCCCTAAATCTGTTTCCTCTTGAAGGTTAGTCTTGTTATTAGATTGAGTCACTTTATTTACAATTCTTCCTACGTAAACTTCATTTTTTGTACTTTATTTTATTAATTGATTTCTCAATTTATATCTATACTTCTTTAGGCTTATTTAGAGTTAAGATATGATGTGTTTCATAATAAGGAAATGTAAAATTATCTGTTATCAATAGTAATTGCCCTATCAATCATACATCCTGTAGAGTATTTAGATTAAGCCTTAACTACATTGCTAATATCAATAATACTACATCTCACTCATGAAGTTTTCTTATAAAATATTTCCTCACAGAAGAAAATAAACATCTTTGGTTTTGCGGCCTCAATTTGTGAAATCATCGAAAATCTCTAGTCACTTTTGGATAATTAGATAAATTAATAAAAAGCTTGTATAGTCAGGGTTTCGGAGGTTAAAATTAGCAACATTAATTTGTGAACGGATATTCATCAAGAATAATTATCCAAGACCATCTGTATTCCTCAACTATTTAATGTAGCAGGGTAGTTTCATACAAGCAGAGAAAAACTAAAACTGGGTTTCAAAGCCTTCTCCCAGAGAGGGAGAGGAATGGAAGTAGGGTAAAAAGCCATGCCACAAAGCGAGAAATCAAGACTTATGTATTTTTCTTTTTTCGTATGAAAGCACCTGCTACAACTATTTAATGTAGCGGATTACTTCGGCAACTGACCAAGCTTGAGCGATCGCTCCTCTGGGTGTGTGAGGTGAATCGCCATCAAAAATCTCAGAAATAGAACCAAGACAAGCATCAAAGAAAAAGTGATCTATCAAGGGTTGCCAATCAAAAGGCAGCGATTGTTGTGGATAAAAACGTTGCCAAGCCCGAATATACGGCCCAATTAGCCAAGTCCAAACAGTGCCTTGATGATAAGCGCGATCGCGTTGTTGTTGATTGCCCTCATATTTCCCTTTATATTCTGGATCTCCTGGATCGAGACTACGAAGACCATAAGGTGTGAGCAAGCTGGTAGTTGCCAAATCTAATATCTGACACCCTTGCTGTTCGGAAAACCCACAATGATGTAGCGACAGCGCCAAAACGGCATTCGGACGAATTTGAAAATTCCGGCGATCGTCTGGCTCAATAGTATCGTACAGATAACCTAGCTGAGGATTCCAAAACTTTTGCAGTGAGGTTTTCACGTGTTGTGCTTGGTTAGCATAACGCTGTGCTTGCTTAGTGAGACGAACTGGTGAGCCATATTCCATTTGGCTCAAGCGCTCTGCCCACTGACTCAGCCAACATAAAGCAGAATACCACAGTGCATTGATTTCCACTGGCTTCCCGTAACGGGGTGTGACGGGGTGTGTCCCAATTACCACATCCATCCAGGTGAGAGCTACACCACGAGCATCCCAACTAACTAGCCCATCGGTAGCATCGACCTGGATATTGAAATGTGTACCACCGACAAACGCTTTATAGATTTGCTGTACTACAGGGAATTGCTCTGCCAAAAAATCCCAGTCTTGGGTAGCTTCTAAATAAAGTCCTAAAGTTTCAATCCACCACAACGCCGCATCAATACTGTTATAAATTGGTTCGCCATTGAGATCAGGAAATGCATTCGCAATCAAACCGTGGCGACAATAATGCCCAAAAGTTCGCAATACTCCTTTTGCTAAGTTAAAGCGCTGTGGAACTAGTGCCAACCCCGGTAAAGCGATTAATGTATCACGTCCCCAATCATTAAACCAATGATAACCAGCAATGACCGTAGGCCCTGCAATTGAGGCTCGATAGACGATAAAGCGATCGCTTGCTTTGAGTAGTTGTTGCCAGATTAGGGAGTGGGCATTGGGGAGCCAGTGCGTTGGGCGGCTTTGCCGACTTGAAGCAACTGGCGTCATTGGGCATTGGGCATGGAGAAGAGACAAAGGAGACAAGAAAGAAGGGGGAGACAAGGGAGAGATTTTCAATAATTCTTTCTTGTCCCCCTTATCTCCCCTGCTCCCCTGCTCCTCTGCTGCCGTACCTCTCTCTTTCCATCCAAAAATCTGTGAGAGCCTTTCTTGCTCTGCCTCCACAGCTTCTGTGAAAGTTTTGACGGTGAGAACACCTGGCACTGAGTCAGGAAAACCTACTCGTGCTTCTAAAGTCACCGTATCTCCTGGTTGAAGTTTGACTATCAAGTAACCAGGACTGTGGAGGTCTTCCTTGTCGCCTAATCCCCGTTTTGTCTCCTCAGACAATCTATAATCCCAATACCAAACTGCATCTGGTTGATAATTTCCTTGTGTCCAGCGCAAGTGCCAAGGTATACCGAAGCGCCCAGAATTGATTGCTTGTAAACAGACTTGCTGTTCCCCTAGCAATTGTGAAAACTGTAATTCTTGACTAGCAGTCTGCTGGTGGTGAAAGTCACGTTCTGCGATCAACAGTCGCAACCGTAAAATCGCTGTTTCAGTTCCCTCGTAGCGATACTGGATTAAAATTCGATGGCAAAATTGGGCATTGGGTATAAGAGGCAGAGGGGCAGAGGTGCAGAGGGGTAGAGGGGAAAAACTTTCTGCAACTTCTCCCCTGCTCCCCTGCTCCCCTGCTCCCCTGCTCCCCCGCCCCTCGTCCCTAGTCCCCACCAAACCATAGGGCATCACCAATTGTCTGGTTAATTGCCAGTTATCTTGACCCCAAGTCCATTTAGGAACTGGGTTAATATCAAAACGGCGTAGCTGTTCGTAGCCTGTTGGCTCAATCTGACCGTTACCCCAAACATTTGTCCCCAATGCCACAACGCGCCCTAATATTTCCAAGCTAGCTTCTAGGTGCGAAAACAGCAGAGTCCTTCCAGAAGGTGGGTTTGTGGCGGCAAACAGCCAACCATGATAGGTGCGCGTGCGGACATCAGAAACTGTACCGCTGGCAAAACTTCCTAAGCCGTTGGTAAGCAACCATTCTCTTGTATCTAAATCAGGCATTTGCTACTCAAAATCGTTATGAGTATGATATAGTCGTAACAGATCGTAATTAAACTGTGAGAGCGTGGATGGGTAAATTTTACTTGACCCAAATTCCAACGCTACTAAACCGATAAAGGAGAATTAGGTTAATGTCCCTTACTTACGGAACCGAAGGAAGCCTCCGCGTTGGTCAACAAGCTCCCGATTTCACAGCAACGGCTGTGGTAGACCAGGAATTTAAGACAATCAAACTTTCCGATTATCGCGGTAAGTATGTCGTTCTGTTTTTCTACCCACTAGACTTTACCTTTGTTTGTCCTACTGAAATCACAGCATTTAGCGATCGCTACGAAGAATTCAAGAAAATCAATACTGAAGTCCTTGGGGCTTCCGTTGACAGTGAATTCTCTCACCTCGCTTGGATTCAAACAGATCGTAAGTCTGGTGGCGTCGGCGACCTGAATTATCCTCTAGTCTCCGACATCAAGAAAGAGATCAGCGCCGCTTACAACGTTCTTGACCCAGCAGCAGGCATTGCCTTGCGTGGTCTGTTCATCATCGATAAAGATGGTATTATACAGCACGCCACGATTAACAATCTAGCTTTTGGTCGTAGCGTTGATGAAACGCTGCGGACATTACAAGCAATTCAGTATGTTCAGTCTCACCCTGATGAAGTTTGCCCAGCTGGTTGGCAACCTGGTGACAAGACCATGAATCCTGACCCAGTGAAGTCTAAAGTTTACTTCTCTGCTGTCTAAATTTCGCTAGCGAAAAAACTCTAATCCAGCTTTTTGGAGTTGAAAGCAAAATCAATGAAAACCACAGATAAACAGAGATACACATTAAACAATGTTAACCTCCGTAAATATCTGTGGTTTTTTATAAAATAGTATTTAAATAACCAAGGCTAAAAATATGTTGACTTCAACTGACTTTAGTGGCTTATTAAATGAGCGATTCTTCCGTAATTTTTTACCAGTTCCAGCTAGCAATGAACTCAGATTGGGAGTGGGAACACCTAATTTTCAACTGCCAGATATTACTAACGGAACTTTAGTAAAATTGTCTGATTATAAAGGCAAACAACCAGTGTTACTCGCCTTTACTCGCATTTTTACCGAAAAACAATATTGCCCTTTGTGTTTTCCTCACATCAAAGCTTTGAATAAAAACTACGAGCAATTCAAAAATCGCGGTATAGAAGTTTTAATGATTACTAGTACCGATGAAAGGCAGAGTCAAATAGTTGTCAAAGATTTAAGCTTAAAAATGCCACTGTTGAGCGATCCTAGTTGTCGAGTATTTCGTACATATCAAGCAGGGCAGGCACTAGGGGCGCCTTTACCAGCACAGTTTGTATTAGACAAAGAAGGAAAACTGCGCTACTGGCATTTATTTTCTTTTTTGGATCGCAATGCTAGTGTTGAGACATTGTTAGAACAATTTAATTGACTATAAATATTCAAAATAAATTGCGTTTAATGTTGGAAACTAGCTATTAGGAATTGGAACTCTTAAGATTTGAATGGTAATTTAGACCCTAATCATAATATCATCAAATCTTAATAGTTTCATTTGTTTGAAAAGTATTACGAATTACAAATTATCTTTGAGGATAATATTGAGGATTCGCAACTTGGGGCTGATAACCGTTTGTAGGTATTGTACTTCCCATGCCGTTAGGTACAGGAGTGGCAACAGGAGGCTGATAAATGCTCATGGGCGCAGTGCCTGTTGTACCGTTAGGTAAAGCAGGATTCGCAACCTGGGGCTGATAACCATTTGTGGGTAGAGTGTTTGTAGTGGTGTTTGGTGTGACAACATTCTGGCTAAACTCTTGGTAGGCTGCACGAGAAATTGAGCTAATCAATTTTTCGGCGCGAGGGTCGTTTGCTGGACGTTGTACCATTACAGAGGCTATATAACGCTTGCCAGTTGGAACAACAATTAAACCTGTATCTGCCAACATTGTGCCGATATCACCCGTTTTGTGGTATGCTCTTGCACCTGTCCCCAAACCTGATGGCAGCAGAGTGTCTCTTTGGGTGCGACGCAAGATATCAAGCATGAGATCGCGTGATGGCATACTGACTAAATTTCCTTGACTCACAATCGCCATCAAATTCGCTAGTTCTTTGGGGTTAGTGGTATTTGTCCCTTGCAAATCTGGGAGTTGATTACGAATTGTTGTGGCTGTCAATCCCCAACTACGGAAACGCTGGTTTAAAGCGTCTATTCCTCCCAGTCGGGCAATCAGCATATTTGTCGCCGTGTTGTCGCTGATTGTAATCATTTTAGTGACTACTTCCAAAGCGGCGTACTGAGTTCCTGGTGGTTTGTATTGCAGATTTCCTGAACCGCCAGCGACCATATCTTGTTGCATGGTCAGCATATCATCTAGGCGAATCTTCCCCGCGTCTACATCCTGGAAAAAGGCAATTAAAATCGGTACTTTAATCGTACTAGCCGCCGGAAAACTGGTAGAGCCATTGATATCTACATAATTACCAGTATCCAAATCTACTAAGAAAATTCCCGGTGTGAGATTTGGGTTGGTGACCGCCAAATTTTGCACGGCATTTTTCAAAGAGGTAATTTCTTGAGATAGGTATAGACTCGAAGCTGCGGCTGGGGGAGTTTGGGTAGGTTGTGGCTGCGATCGCGCCACATTACTAACATTACTATTACTATTAGATTGCGACGCCGAATTTGTGCTGATACGATTGGCTGGGTCTAATACTGACAATACAGTACCCACAATTGCACCCATCCCAATACCCACAATCAATAACCGCAAAACATACAATACGGTTTTGGCCATTGGCTTTAACTGGGTTTTTCGCGATGAGCGTCTGCCTGTTTTTGGCTTTTCCATCCGCACTGTTTTAACCATCACAGCACCTGCTCGAAAGGGAGGAATTTTTCCCTTAACACTAGGTATTGGTTTTACTGCCGTTGGCATAACTAACCCCGATTTTACCCTACGTGTAGCGCCAGAGATCGGGGGAGGACTAATTTGATTTTTTGGGCGTGTTAGTGCCCCTTCTTGTCCATTTGTAGTTTGCTGCTGATTGTTAGCTTTAACTCTCTTTTTGACCACTTTTTGAACTTTTTGTGGCTGCTGGCGGCGATTTAAGGGTTGACGCCGCGAGAAAGCTGTTAGTTCGCCACTTGATTCTGACACCGTTACTCCTTGTGACCGACTTGACTGTTTTCTTGCAGACTCTTGGCCCCAAACTTAATCTTTAAGCAATATTAATACTCAAATTCCACTTTGCCACTAAGTAGCATTTTTGTGTTTAGTTTAAGCCATATTAATTATTTTGGGGAGATGATTGCGTATATATTAAACGAATAATTACAAGTTTTCACTATCCCTCTGGTTTTTCAGGGCCCATTCTACCTGCTGCAAAATTCCTCGCAGCATGGCCACCTCCCCAGTTTTCAAGTGAGCGCGATTATACAATTGGCGAAATTTTCCCATCCGACTAGCTGCCGTATGGGGATATACATAACCAATTTTCAGTAATAGTGATTCTAATTGCTGGTAGTATCCTTCCACAACATCCAAGGGTGCGAGTTCAGTTTGAGGTAAGGTTTGAATGTCAAGTTTTTGGGCAGATTGTGACAATTCATAACAACAAATTGCTACAGCAGTAGCTAAATTGAGGGCGACATAATCTTGACTTGTGGGAATGCCAACAAACCTCTGTGCATAATTCAATTCTTCATTGCTTAATCCCCGGTCTTCTCTGCCAAAAATCAGTGCTGTGGGTTTTTCTGGTTCCTCCAGTAACCAGGGTAGTGCAGTGCGGGGATTTTCTAAGGGTGTTTCTAAACTGCGAACGCGACCAGTAGTAGCGATCGCCCGTACACATCCATGCAATGCTTCTGGTAAGGTCGCCACTAATAGCGCAGATTCTATAATTTCCTGAGCGTGAACAGCCATCATCAGAGCTTCCGTCGATAGCGGATCGCATTGGGGGTTCACTAATACTAAATTATATAGACCGAAATTTTTCATTACCCTGGCGATCGCGCCGATATTGATCGGCCCAGCTGGTTCTACCAACACAATTCTTAATCCAGCCAAGCCCATTTTTTGCCTCCTGCGATCGCACCAGATAATACTTACAGTTTTCAGCGTTGTGGTTCTGCTGAAGAGTTTCCTTGAAATCATTTTAGCTGTCTTGTGCTGGTACAGCTGGTTGTTGGAGACTCAATGCAAGTAGTTCCGGTAAGCGATCGCCTACTTGTGCTAATTGTTGAGATAATTCCTCTGATACTTCTAGAATGATTCTTGGCATGGGGATTGCATTGGCAATTTACTATTATTAAATGATATATCTCGGATATATCTCGAAATCTTTCATTACTCTAGCGATCGCTCCGACATTACTCACCCCAGCTACTACCAAGACAATTCTTAATCCAGCCAAGCCCATTTTTTGCCTCCTGCCTGGTTGTTGAGTTTCGACTACGCTCAACTGCCGCGTAGCCGAAACACTGCCTCCTGCCTTTCTTTGCGATAACAGACTAACAAAATATGTCTCACATTCTTGTCGAAAATCTCAGGAAGACTTTCTTTGTGTCTGAACGTTCCTCTGGGCTTTTCGGTTCAATACGAGGACTTGTGCAGCGAAAAACTAAAGAAGTTTATGCTCTCAAAGGAGTTTCGTTTTCCCTAGAGCGGGGAGAACTTGTAGGATACATTGGCCCGAATGGAGCCGGTAAATCGACCACGATTAAAATTTTAAGCGGTATTCTCGTACCTTCCAGTGGAAAATGCCTAATTGGCGGACGAACTCCTTGGAAAGATCGAATCAAGCACGTTAATCGCATTGGTGTAGTGTTTGGTCAAAGAACGCAACTCTGGTGGGATTTGCCAGTGATTGAGTCTTTCGATTTGCTGCGGGATATTTATCGCGTTCCGCAATCGGAGTATCGCCAGACACGCGAAGAAATGATTGATTTGCTTGGTCTTGGAAGTTTTCTCTCGACTCCGGTGAGGCAGTTAAGCCTTGGTCAAAGGATGCGATGCGACTTTGCAGCTGCAATGCTTCACAGACCGGAAATTCTTTTTCTTGATGAACCCACCATCGGGCTTGATGCAGTTTCCAAGCTTGCAGTCAGAAAATTTATCAAAGCGTTGAATAAAACTCATCAAGTGACCACCATCCTGACTACCCATGATATGGATGATATAGAGGCATTGTGCGATCGCATAATTATTATTGGTGGAGGTGAAATCCTTTGTGATGGAACTCTAGCAGCACTGCGTTCTCAAGTTTCCTCGCGTCGGTACTTAAGAATCGACCTAGCAAATGATGATTTCTTTTTTGAAGAAGAAGGAGTCAGTATTATCTCTAAAGAAGGTCGCACCGTAACTCTATCCTTCGATCCCACAAAGCTTTCTGCTGCGTCTTTAATTAGCCAAGTTACCTCGCAACACGAAGTAGAGGATCTTTTTGTGGAAAATCCACCCATTGAGGAGATAGTTGCTGAACTTTATGCAATTTCAGCAGGAATTGTCCCATGAAAGCATATTGGTCACTGTTTGTTGCTAGATTTACACTGCTGTTGCAATACCGTACTGCTGCTTTAGCTGGCGTTGGAACTCAGCTTTTCTGGGGGTTAGTGAAAGTAATGGTTTTACAGGCATTCTTTACTCATACAACCTCTCCTCAACCTATAACTTTCCAACAAGCTGTAGGATATGTGTGGCTGGGACAGGCGTTTTTAATGGCGATTGTCCCTTGGGGAGGTGATAGAGATATTCAAGAACTCATCCGAACTGGTGCTGTAGGATACGATCTTCTTCGACCCACAGACCTTTATAATTTTTGGTTTACTCGCGCATTGGCACTTCGTACAACGCCCCTGATACTTCGTAGCATTCCGCTTCTTGGTGTCACAATTTTCCTTTTTCGCATTTTTGGGCTTGATGAATGGTCGCTTTCTTTTCCACCCTCCTTTGCTTCTTTTGTTGCCTTTTTTATCTCTTTTATTGGTGCAATTTTACTTTCGTCTGCATTAACTATGCTTCTGACTGTATCAATGATGTGGACAATTTCAGGCGAGGGAATTAATAGTATTCTACCTACTCTTGTGACGATCTTCTCTGGCATGATTGTTCCGTTGCCACTTTTTCCTGAGTGGAGCAAGCCTTTTTTGAACGCACTTCCTTTTTCAGGACTAATCGACAAACCTTTTCGTCTTTTTACTGGGAATCTTCAACCAAACGCCCTATTTTATATTTTGCTGCATCAAACTTTCTGGATAGTTGTCATTGTTATCCTTGGGCGTGTTCTTGTGAAATATGGCATCAGAAAGCTTGTAATTCAGGGAGGATAAGTCAATAATTCGTACCTCGGCTTTGCTCGGCAACCTAATTCGTAATTTTTTAAGCGGATATAGGTTAGGTAATTTATTTTAGATACAAATTATAAAGGACTATGAATGATTTTGTACTTTACCTTCGATATATTTCTGTATCTTTTAAGTCGCAAATGCAATACAAAGTTTCTTTCTGGCTGCAAGTCATAGGGCAGTTTTTAGGAACTGCTGTTGAATTTTTTGGAGTTTGGGCACTTTTTAGTCGTTTTAATAGCATTGGTACGTGGACTTTAAATGAAGTTGCTCTCTTTTATGGAGTAGTTAATATTTCTTTCGCCTGTGCTGATGCGCTTGGAAAAGGGTTTGACTCATTTACAACAATAATAAAGAGTGGAGACTTCGACCGTTTACTTGTTCGTCCACGCACCACAGCACTTCAATTGTTAGGTAAAGAGTTTACTTTAAAACGAATCGGAAGACTTTTTCAGGGAATTGTTGTTATGTGGTGGTCACTTTCATCTCTCCACATTTCTTTAACTTTTAAAACTTTATGGCTTTTAGGCACTTCATTTATTGGTGGGGTTGCGCTCTTTGTTGGCATTGTCATTATGCAAGCAACCATCACCTTCTGGACTATTGAATCTCTCGAAATTATGAATATCCTCACTTATGGAGGAGTTGAAACGGCTCAGTACCCTCTTGCAATTTATAGCAAGTGGTTTCAGCGATTCTTTACTTTCTTGATACCGCTTGCTTGTGTCAGCTATTTCCCTTTGCTTGCAGTACTTGAAAAAGAAAATGCTTTTTTAGTGCCTTTGTGGTTTTGTTATGTATCGCCAATTGCAGGCATTATCTTTCTAATAGTTGCGCTCCAGCTTTGGAAAATAGGAGAGCGATACTATTGTTCTACTGGGAGCTAAACAAAATTTTAGCTGTCTACTCAAGCATATTTTAAATGGACAGATCGCACTTTTCTAAAGATTCTGATTAAATACCTTGTAGGATTGCCTAATTTCACTAAACAATGCCACGAGAAGCTCAGAGGAAAAACTCCAGGAAAGGTTGGTTACGTAAAAGACTCAAAATTACTCTGATTTTCCTGTTAGTGCTAGAGCTATTGTTAGTGGGATTTTCCACCTACACTGTGCGTCAATCCTTTGCTCAAGAAAGTGGCACAGCAAGAAATTTAGGAAATTAATGCAGAGATAAAGGCATACCTGCAAGCTTACGCTAATGGTCTCAATGCCTATTTGGCAGAGCATCAAGGCAGCACCCTGAGTCTAGAATACGCTGTGCTAAAGTTTCTCAATCCTGGGTATCAGCCAGAACCTTGGAAAATACTCCATTCTTTAAGTTGGGGTAAGGTAATGGCTTACAACTTGGGGAGAAATTTAGAGAGCAAAATTGAACCTGCTATTTTGCTCAAAACTCTTAACCCAAATCAATCGCACCCAAAACTAGCAGTAATTCCGCACTGCTGCCAGCAATTATATTGTAGATTTGAGAAATTTAGATAACTCAGTAGCAATTCACACCCCTGGGCAATCAGGCCATGCTTTCTATAACCATTACAACGATATGGTTGAACTTGGCGCAAAATTGAATACCACCAGATGTTGTGGGAATCAAAGAATGTTAAAGCCAATACTACTGCCACACTGAAGTTATAGCAAAGTGCTGAGTGCTGAGTGCTGAGTGCTGAGTAAAAACCCAGTCGTTTCAAGCCTTTGAGCAATCAACACTGTCGTAATCTATGTGACTACGGCTATAACTCCAAAATTGGTAGAGTAAAGGACGACACAACTATACAATCTAAAATAGAGGTTTTTGCGTATAATTACATACACGTTGTTGGAAAAATGAAGTATAAAGTAACAGGGTAGAAAAAAGTTAAAAACAGAAATAAAGATTCTTTTTAGAAAAAGTATTTTTGCCAATCATCCATTTCTACTGCCCAACTTTCACTAAACATAGATGGAGCTCATAGAACCTATGCAACGCGTATTTAAACAAAATTTTATACTTTCAGTCACTACTGCGATCGCTTTATTATTTGCAGGTTGTGGCGAAAGTAAAGTTGCTCAATGTAACAAAGTCATAAAAGTTGCCAATCAGGCATCTACTCTAGGTCAGCAATTCGGTAAAAATCCCAATCCCGCAAAAGGTTCCAAAGCTCTAACTGAACTTGCTGGTAAGATCGACCCACTTGCCAAGGAGATGAAAGCACTAGAAATTAAAGATGAAAAATTGCAAGGTTTTCAAGGGCGCTTTCTCACACTCTATCAGAACATCAGCAAGGAATTGAATAATGCAGCAACAGCCATAGATAAAAAGAATCTACCAGCAGCAAAGGGCTTTTTGGTATCTCTGCAAAAGAGTAGTAGGGAAGAAAGTTCAATAGTCAACGAAATCAATAGCTACTGTTCTGGTAAATAATCCCTTCTCCTCTGCCTGTAATCTCGATCGCAAAAATAGCGGTTAAATAGTAGGTCGATAACCACCAAAAACAGCAAAGCTAAAATTTTTGTAACAGCAATCGACATTTTGAAACCCAGCCGCTTCTAGCCAGCTAAGTTGAATATCAAGGGTTGCCATGCGATCCTATTCCATACGTTTTTGTGCAGCTTTGAGATCCTCTTCTGAGATATTTTTCGCGCGGACAGAATCTAACCAGTGTTGACGGTAAAGTTGTTCTAAATCAGGCGTTTTGCCAAGAAGTTGATCGGCGTTGATAAATATCCCTCCAGGATTGAGAACATCATAGATCCGTTGATAAAGAAGTTCTTTGTCAATATCTGACAGATGATGAATCGATAAGGCAGAGATTATCAAAAGACGCAAAAGCACTCTCTGCGCCTTTGCGTCTCTGCGTAATATATTCTCTACTACACCATCTCTGATGATGCCTGCGCCATCTGCTGAGGCTGCGGCTGGAACATGAACAACGAGTAAACAACGTCTCGGCGAATGTTAACCATCATATCCAAGAAGAGTTCGTAACCCTCGCTCTTGTATTCAATCAGCGGATCTTTTTGCCCATAACCACGTAACCCCACCGATTCGCGCAAGGCATCCATTTGTTGCAAATGTTCCCGCCACAATGTATCAATGCGTTGCAAGATAAAGAAGCGTTCAGCTTGGCGCATTAGTCCAGGTTGAACTTGGTCAATTTGCGCTTCTTTGAGGTCGTAAGCAATTCGTACCTGTTCGTGGAGGAAGGCTTTAATCTCGCTGACTGTGATATCTTCTAGTTGACTCGCTTGTAAATCTGCTAGCAAATAGACAAATTCTTTGACTTTCTCAACCAACTTTTCTAACTCCCACTCTTCCGAGGGCAAGTCTACGTTGATGTAGTAGTCAACGATGTCATCCATCGTTTTTTCAGCGTATTTAATCACCTGTTCTTTCAAATCTTGCCCTTCTAGGACTCGTCTGCGTTCGGCGTAAATAGCACGACGTTGATTATTCATCACCTCGTCATACTCAAACACCTGCTTCCGAATGTCGTAGTAGTAAGTTTCAACTTTTTTCTGTGCGCCTTCCAAACTGCGGGTAAGCATCCCAGATTCGATGGGCATATCTTCTTCCACTTGGAAGGCATTCATTAACCCAGCAACGCGATCGCCACCAAAAATCCGCAGTAGGTTATCCTCTAAACTGAGGAAGAATCTCGTGGTTCCAGGGTCGCCTTGTCTTCCTGCACGTCCGCGCAACTGGTTATCAATCCGCCGCGATTCGTGGCGTTCTGTACCAATTACGTGCAAACCGCCGATTCCCACTACCTCTTCATGTTCGCGGGTAGTAAATTGTTCGTATTCCTGCTTGACGCGGTTGTAAGCTTCCCGCAATTTTTGGATTACAGGGTCATTAATGGGAGCTTTTTCTGCCGCTACAGCTACTTTTTCTTCAGCTTCCAATTCCGGTAAACTACGTTCACCATACTCACGCACTGCAATTTCTACTGCATCTTTGAGTAGTTTTTCGGTTTCTTTTGTCAACTGGGTGGGGAAAATTTCTGGTGAAGCCCGCCAAGTTTTGACTTTCTTTCCAGGGACAAAGCCTTGACCACCACCATGTCCTGTAGGCAATCCGGCTGCTCTTTGAACGCCAAAGGTATCTTCATCTTCTGGCATAACAATCCGGGGCATAAAGTATTCCCGCAGCTTTAGGCGTGCCATATATTCGGAGTTACCACCCAGGATGATGTCTGTACCTCTACCAGCCATGTTGGTAGCAATAGTGACAGCACCTTTGCGTCCTGCCTGAGCGACGATTTCCGCCTCACGTTCGACGTTTTCCGGTCGGGCGTTGAGTAATTCGTGGGGAATTTCCAACTGCTTCAGTAGCCGACTAAGAAGTTCAGATTTTTCTACACTAGTGGTTCCCACTAAGACAGGTCTGCCGAGTTGGTGCATTTCGGCACATTCTCTAGCGATCGCTCCCCACTTACCTGCTTCTGTCTTGAACACCATATCAGACAAATCTTCGCGTCTGCGATCGCGGTTGGTGGGAATTACCGCAACTTCGAGTTTGTAAATTTTTTCAAATTCTGGTTCTTCGGTTTTCGCCGTTCCTGTCATTCCACCGAGTTTTGGATACAACAAAAACATATTTTGGTAAGTAATTGTCGCGAGAGTTTGAGTTTCTGGCTGAATCTCTACGTGTTCTTTCGCTTCAATCGCCTGGTGTAATCCATCACTCCAACGCCGTCCGGCTAGCACCCGACCAGTAAATTCATCCACAATTACTACTTCACCATTGCGGACGATGTAATTTACATCCTTGAGGAAAAGTTCTTTGGCTTTAATTGCATTGAAAATGAAGTGTGCCCAAGGATCTTCTGGGTCAAATAAATCTGTAACTCCTAAAAGATTTTCCGATTCGGCAAACCCTTCATCTGTCAATAGAACGTTACGAGCTTTTTCATCTACATCGTAATGTTCGTCTTTTTTGAGTGTGAATGCTATTTCAGCAGCTTGTAGATACTTTTCTGTAGGTCTTTCCACCTGCCCAGAAATAATCAGTGGTGTCCGCGCCTCATCAACTAAAATCGAGTCCACCTCGTCAATTACGCAATAATTAAACGGACGTTGCACCACATCTGCCATTGATGTCGCCATGTTATCCCGCAGATAGTCGAAGCCGACCTCACTGTTGGTAACATAAGTGATATCACAGTCATAGTTTTTCTGGCGTTCGCTAGGAGTCATGCTTGACTGAATTAGCCCCACACTCAGCCCCAAGAACCGATGCACCTGTCCCATCCATTCAGCATCCCGACGAGCCAGGTAATCGTTTACGGTGATGACGTGTACACCTTTACCAGTAAGGGCATTTAAGTAACTTGGCAAGGTGGCAACTAGTGTTTTACCTTCACCAGTTTTCATCTCGGCAATTTGCCCCACGTGCAAAATGATACCGCCAAGCAGTTGGACATCAAAGTGCCGCAAGCCTAATACTCGCCGTGCTGCTTCCCGGACAACGGCGTAAGCTTCTGGCAATATGTCATCTAAGGTTTCGCCTTTAGCGAGCCGTTGTTTAAATTCGACGGTTTTACCTTTTAACTGATCATCGGAAAGAACCTTAATTTCTTCCTCTAAAAGGTTAATTTCAGTAACAGAAGGTTGGTATTTTTTAAGCTTACGAGCGTTGGGGTCGCCCAACAAAAGTTTTAGCATGGCAGGTTATAGAACTGAATCAAGGGGGATGGGAATTAAAGGGTCGGCATTGATTATAAACATTTAACCCAGCCCAAACGTCTTGCTTGTGGATGGGTGTGAAATGAGAATTACCTCAAAAACAGGATAAAAACTAGCCAATCAGTTTATTAAATGATTGGTTTGAACTCTTATCTTATATTTACTCTTTCTTCATAGTATCATTTTGCCCCCAGATGGGGCCAGAGAGGGTGTGGGGGAATAGAGTTAGGAGTTAAGAGTTAAGAGTTATGAGTTATGAATTTTTAAACTCCTCACTTCTAACTCCTCACTCCTCACTTCCACTCTGCTGTCAGGCGGCGGAAATTGTAATCATTAGCACTGGGATGACAACTGACACAGCTACCAACCTGGACGGGACGTGGTAACTCAACTCCTGGATGCAAAGCTTTGAAATAACGCGAGTTGTTGAGGCGATATGGTGTTTCTTCGTCGTCTAGCTGGACACGGGAGAAAGTCGAAAGATATTTCCACACCAAGATGCGTGGCGGGTCGACTAAAGGCTGGAGTTGTGCGCCGTAGTGCTGCGAGTCTTGCAGGAGATTTTTCCAAGTTTGGGTAGGTAAAACAGATGGTGGTATGGGAATGTGACATCTGGAGCAATTTTCTAAATACAGTTCTTGCCCCAGCTGGTATTGTGCAGGTACTACGTCAACAGTGCCAATTTCAACGGGAGGAGTCGCACTTTGGGCGTTAGTTGCCAAGGCTAGAAGCCATCCCATAGCTAAACTCCACGTTACAATTACCAGAAGTAAACCGAAAAATTGGCGTTTGAATTCACGTTCGGCGCTTGGCTGTAGTGCTTGGCGTTGGCGTAGCCCGCCGTAGGCATCGCGGATTTTGCGCTTAACAAAAATTGACATTCCTCACATTCCCAAATATTTAAAAGTGGCGCTTGTGCTAATCATAAGACTTACGCAGTATTGGCAGTGTTTCAAATTTTGCGTAAGTAGTTTTGTCAAGAACACATTTTTCATATCGATAACAGTAATATAAATATTTATTCAGCGCACCACTGACTATGCAAGGAAAAAATTCTAGTAGTTTTAACCTGACTCACTAGAAAAATCAGCCCGGATTTCATTTGCACCAATATCTTCTCGGTCATACTTGGAAGAAATCGTTAGTAGCAAATTACTTGTATGTGACTCAACTTGATAAATCAATCGATATCCAGCGCTCTTACCTTTTTGGATACTACTGTTACGAACTCTCACCTTACGAACAACATATTTCTCACCAATGCCCGCAATGCGTAGGCGTAGCCCGCCGTAGGCATCGCCGACAAAATTGCCTTGCTGTAATTGCTCTATAATCGGTTGAACATCAGAGCGAATATTGCGAAATCTTTTTGAAAGGTCACGCAAGTTTTGTTTATATTCAGGAGTTAAATTGATTAATACCGATGGCTGTTCATTCGGCATCAATTCCCTCCCACATTTGAGATAGTGGTAAGCGCTGCCCTGTTTTTGCTTGCTGCAAAGCTCTCCTCTTTTTAACTCATCGAAGTCACGTTGGATTAAGGAATAGAAACCGATCGCAATAATCGCTCAATAACAGTTCTTGAATTGCGTCCTCCTCTAGGAATAAGGCGATGACATAGAACATAAGGGACAAGAAATTTCACATCATCGGGAATGGCATAATCACGCCCTAATAGAAAAGCTAACGCTTGAGCAGCCCGTTGTAATGCTAATGTGCCACGGGGACTGACACCAAGGGCGATTTCCTCATCTTGACGTGTTGCCCGCACTAATTCGAGAATGTATTGTTGCAAGGAAGTTGCCACTTTCACTTGAGAGCAGAGGTAACGCAATTCCTGTACTTCTGCCAAGGTAATACAAGGTTGCAAATTAGCAACTTTGACACCATTTTGGAGATTTTGCAGCATCAGGAGTTCTTCTGCTTCAGAAGGATAGCCCAAACTCAGCGACAACATAAACCGATCCATTTGCGCTTCTGGCAGGGGAAAAGTACCTTGATACTCAATAGGGTTTTGAGTGGCGATGACAAAGAAGGGTTGGGGAACTGCACGAGAGACACCATCGACTGTTACCTGATGTTCCTCCATAACTTCCAGTAAAGCTGACTGAGTGCGCGGTGTGGCGCGGTTAATTTCGTCAGCTAATAGCACATTGGTAAAGACTGGCCCAGGAAGAAAAGTAAATTCGCCGCTTTTTGGGTTCCAGATGTTGGTGCCAGTAATATCAGTTGGCAGTAAATCGGGAGTGCATTGTAGCCGTTGAAACTTGCCATCCAGCGAACGAGCTAAAGATTTAGCAAGCAGGGTTTTACCAACACCAGGGACATCTTCTAAGAGAGCATGACCACCACCTAGCAATGCTACTAGCACTAAACGTATTGCTTCAGCTTTGCCAACGATGGTAAGAGCCAGATTTTGTGTTAAAGCGTCGATTTTTTCTCTCATGCGTTGTGGGGAGTGAGGAGTGTGTAATGGGGAGTTGGGAGTTAGGAGTTAGGAGTTACAAGAATTCTTCCCTAATGCCCAATGCTCAATTTTCCTAAATACATTGTTCCCACTTAGAACTCGTAACTCTGCCAATTTTAGATTTTGAATTTTGAATTTTGGATTGAAATAAAAATCTAAAATCTAAAATCCAAAATTGAATGACTCCAAACTCCTAACTCTTAACTCCTAACTTTTAACTTTCTGCTCCAGCACTCAAAACTTCTCTAGCAACAACGCAGTCAAGTTGAATTTGTGTTTTCAGGGCTTCGAGAGAAGGAAATTTTTGTTCGGGGCGCAAAAATTTAACTAGCTGCACAAGCAGTTTTTTGCCATACAAATCACCAGACCAATCGAATAAATGTACTTCCGCAGATGAACAAGTACCGTTTACAGTTGGACGATTACCGATATTCATGACGCCCAAATTCTCACTAGGAGCAGTATCAGATGTTTCATCGAGAGTGAAAACGCGGACAGCGTAGACTCCTTGGCGGGGTAAAAACTTTTCTTTTGGTAGTTGGAGGTTAGCGGTGGGAAAGCCAATTGTTCTGCCCAATTGTTGACCTTGGACGACATCACCAATGAGGGAGTAGGGGCGTCCTAGTAGCAGATTTGCGCTTTCGATGTCTCCCTGCTCAAGGGTTTGGCGGATCAATGAAGTGCTAATGCGGGCATCCTGAGTTGGAGTAGTACTGACGCAACTACTTTGGGTAGGCGAGTCACCTGTATAAGTTTGTAAAGGAACGATGGTAACGGGAATATTGTGCTTGGCGGCGAGTAATTGCAAATCTTGAGCAGTACCACTGCGCTTTTCGCCAAAACAAAAATCCTGCCCGATGCTAATTCGTTGGCATCGCAGTTGTTGCACGAGAATTTTTTCGACAAATTCTTTGGGGGTCAACGCAGACAATTCTTTGTCAAAGGGTAGTAGTACCAGTTGTTCTACCCCAAGCGATCGCAATTGTTGGACTTTTTCATCCAGTGGCGTTAACAAAGTCCGGGGTTGCCCTGTAAAGAACTCCTGTGGATGGGGGTCAAAGGTGACAACTGTTGAGTAGGTATATTCTTGATTTGTCAGTTGATTTTCCTTTGAGTGCGGACTACTAGCTACTGATAAGTGACCACCAGCGTGCAAGACTGGTTGAATTACCCTTTGATGACCAAGATGAACACCATCAAACTTGCCAAGGGCAACAGTAGTCGGCGTTAGTAGCCCAACGCTAGAAAAAGCAACCCGCACAGAACACCCATTTTTAGACAAATTTAGCACGTGGATTCTGAGATTTTAGGTTTATTTTAGTTATCAGCAGGAAGCTACCCTATGGTAAACCGCCTTGAGGAGGACAACTTTTGTAGTACCAATTTGTCCTTTGTCCTTTGTCATTTGTAAATAACTAATGACCAATGACCAATGACTAGTGTGTCCTCCTGTTGTCGCCCCAATCCTGTGTCGGCGTGACAACTCTGGGCAGCGCTGTCTCAGCGTACAGCCAACAGGTACGCTCTCGCACTGAAAGCCTCTGATCACCAATCTAATCTAAAATCTCCAATTCCTCCGATCGCAATCTTTAAGTAGAAAACTTGCTAACAGGAAAAGATTCTGATAAAGCAACTGAAGTGGGAACCTGAAGTACCAATCCTTCCCGTGCCATGATAGCACCAGGAAATTTCGCAGCTGCTTCTTTGCCGACACGATCCAAAAAGTCGTCATCGTGCGCCGGATCGTGGTGGTAAATCACCAGAGTTTTGACATTGGCAGCTTGTGCCACTTTTACAGCTTCTTGCCAGGTAGAATGTCCCCAGCCAATTTTCGGGGATTTTGGCGAGTGGTATTCCTCGTCTGTGTAGGTAGAATCGTAAACCAAAATGTCAGCATTACGAGCTAGCCACAGCACATTCTCATCGAGTCGATCGGGAAAATGTTCGGTATCAGTAATGTAAGTAGCTGCACCACCACGCCAGTTGACGCGGTATCCAACAGCTTCACCTGGATGATTTAAAGGTGCTGTTTCTACGATCAGGTCATCAATGTGGATTGGTTGCCCCGGTCGAATGTCGTAGAAATTTAAATTGGCTTGCATAATCTGCAAGGGTACGGGAAAGTTCGGGTGCAACATTTGATCGTTGAGGCGCTGTTCTATGGTAGAACCATCAGGTGCGATCGCGCCGTAAATATGAAAGTCATTCCCTTTTACAAACCCTGGAGTAAAGAAGGGAAAACCTTGCATGTGATCCCAGTGAGAGTGGGTAAAAAATATGTGAGCTTCTAACGGCATTTGGCGCAACAAAGATTGCCCCAAAACATGTAGTCCCGTGCCAGCATCGAAAACTAAGCGTTTATCGCCCGCTTGCATTGATATGCAAGGGGTATTACCGCCGTAACGAACAGTGTGTGGCCCTGGGCTGGGGATGCTGCCGCGAACGCCCCAAAATTGTACGGTAAATTGATTCTCTATCCTAGACATGGGTGTTGCTTGCTGGACTGAGCGGGCGATAAATAAAAAAATTGTTACTGATTTGGTCTAAAGTTTATGCTGTCTCACCGATTTTGCTAGAGGGAGGATTTCTTGGTAAAACAGCATATCCTGTTTCTGGCTGATTGTGTAAATGTGAATGAAATACGTCAGTTAGAATTTCCCAGGTTTTGGGGTGAATGTGTATCGGTTATTTCAAGAGTGCCCCTACGTTATAGCCTACTTTTTTCGTGATGTATTTGAATAACCACATTTTTTTCCTGGTAAATCAGATGGTTCCAGGAGAATTGAATTCCCACTCCGATAATTTCTCTAATCCAGTTGCGTAAGTAAGATTGTATTGTAACGGAGTAATACTGATGTAGTTTTTACGTACAACTTCTACGTCTGCCGGTACATTTTGAGGCAGATTTAATCCGCTTGGGGGTTCCACATCCTCAATTACCTCTCCAGTTAACCAGTAGTACGTTTTTCCACGAGGATCGACTCGTTTATTAAACACATCAATGTAATGCCGTAGACCTTGACGAGTGAGAGCAACTCCGGCAATTTCTTCCCATTTGACCGCAGGAATATTGACGTTGAGCAACATTAAATCTGGCAGCGGCTTTTGCGCTAACTGGTCTACAAGAACTGTGGCAAACTTAGCAGCAGCTTGAAAGTCTTTAGATGTATGACTTATAAGACTCAGCGCTACACTGGGAATGCCTTCAATTAAACCTTCCATTGCCGCAGAAACAGTGCCAGAATACAGAATTTCAGTTCCCAAATTCGCACCTTGATTAATACCAGAGAGAACCAAATCTGGGGGAGTTTCCAGCAAAGCCCACAGCGCCAATTTGACGCAATCTGAAGGCGTACCATCACAAGCCCAAGCTTTGATAGCAGGATGAAAAATCCCTTCAACAATTTCGGCGCGAATGGGTTGGTGTAAAGTTAACCCGTGTCCAGTTGCCGATCGCTCTCGATCTGGGCAAACTACACTCACATCATGACCCGCCTCTGCCAAATAGTTGGCTAGGGTACGAATCCCCAAGGCAGAAATGCCATCATCGTTGCTAATTAGTAATTTCATAGTCATTGGTCATTGGTCACTTGTACTGAGTTTCGACACAACGACTGCGCTCAGTGCATCGCTGCACGGTAATCGAGCGAAGTCGAGATTCAACTAACGCGAACGCGAGTGCGTCTCGTAGAGAAGCCGAAGTATTGGTCATCGATCATTAGTTATTAGTTATTTGTTATTAGCCATTTGTCAATGTCTGAGGTCACAAGCAGCAAAAAAACATTTATACTCACTAGACAGTGTGGTGGAACTTTGCTTACCTTTAAGACAAGTTGATCAATCCCCAAGTCTGGTTAAGTGAGATGTTAGCTGGATTTACGCGCCCGCTGTACTAGCCCAATCATCTCTAACTGATAAACTAGAGGTTTGGTTTCAACCCTCACCTTTAGCTGATGTTAATGGTATGGCTGTAAGTTTATTTATCGACCGCTTCACAGCTTTTGAATATAGACTAATGACTAATGACCAATGACTAATAACTAATGACTAGCAATTTAGAAGCTCAACTTTTAGCACTGCGGCAAGAAGGAGAAAAAGCGATCGCAGCCGCCGACACCCTAGAACGTCTGGAGGAACTCAGAGTTAACTATCTGGGTAAAAAAGGGGAACTGGGGGCACTGTTGCGAAGTATGGGGCAGATGAGTGCAGAGGAACGGCCAAAAATTGGAGCGATCGCCAATACAGTCAAAGAATCTTTGCAAACTAGTCTAGACCAGCAACGCGTCGCCCTGGAAGCCGCACAAATTCAGGTACAGCTAGAGGCAGAAACTCTGGATGTAACTATGCCAGGTATTTACAGCCCTCAAGGTCGCATTCATCCCCTCAACGGCATTATCGACCGGGCGCTGGATATCTTTGTTGGTATGGGCTACACCGTGGCTCAAGGGCCAGAAATGGAAACAGATTACTATAATTTTGAGGCTCTCAACACCCCGCCCGACCACCCCGCGCGTGATATGCAGGATACCTTCTATCTGCCAGATGGGAATCTTTTACGCACTCATACCTCTTCGGTACAAATTCGTTACATGGAAAGAGAAGAACCACCGATTCGGGTTGTGGCTCCAGGGCGAGTTTATCGGCGAGATAATGTAGACGCGACTCACTCAGCAGTTTTCCATCAGATAGAACTTTTAGCCATTGATGAGGGACTAACTTTTACAGACCTCAAGGGCACAATTAAAGTATTTTTACAAGCAATATTTGGCGATTTACCAATTCGCTTCCGCGCCAGTTATTTCCCCTTTACTGAACCATCTGCTGAAGTAGATTTGCAGTGGAATGGACGCTGGCTAGAGGTGATGGGCTGCGGTATGGTCGATCCAAATGTACTTAAGTCTGTGGGTTACGATCCAGAAGTTTATACAGGGTTTGCTGCCGGTTTTGGTGTAGAACGCTTTGCAATGGTGTTACATCAAATCGACGATATTCGTCGCTTGTATGCTAGCGATTTGCGGTTTTTGCAGCAATTTTAGGGAAGCGATCGCTTTAAATAATTAGGCATTTACTAAATTTGCAAAAGTCAATTTGATGAAAATATAACCACAGATAAATACCCATGAATTATCTGTGGTTTTAAATAATAGATCGGGATTGATGAATTTGATAAACTATTAGTACGTAACTTCTGTTGACCTGATATGACTGCAATCATTGGCAAAGGTCTAACGCTTGAGGAATATTTTAAGTATGACGATGGCACGGATAGCCAATATGAACTGGTGGCAGGTGAGTTAGTTGCAATGCCACCTGAAAGCCCAAAAAATGTCCAGATATCTCTCTTTTTGCTGGTAAATTTCCTCAAGTTCGTCCCAGTTAATCGGTTAAGTAACAAAGTTGAAATTGTTGTTGCTGGTTCTCGTGCGACAACTCGCATTCCTGATTTAGTTGTGCTGACGGATGAACTCGCAACCGCCTTAGAAGGTGCAACGCGATCTACAATCACTTTGGATATGCCTCCTCCAGCATTAGTTGTCGAAGTTGTTTCTCCTGGCAAAGCTAATGAAGATCGAGACTATCGCTACAAACGTTCCGAGTATGCCGCGAGGGGAATTGCTGAATATTGGATTGTTGATCCACAAATAAATGTAGTTACCGTACTGATATTAGTTGACGGGTTTTATGAAGAAACCAGATTTACAGGAAACAGTGCGATCGCTTCTACTATTTTCCCAGAATTACAACTAACCGCAGAGCAAGTACTTAATGCGGGAGAAAGCAATGCAGTTAAAAAGCAAACAGAAGAAGTGATATGAGAGGTGCGATCGTGCAGTTTTCTTGCGCGAGAATGGCTCAACCAGAATATCTATGAATGTAAACGAGTCCCAAAAAGAAGAAAATTAAGGAACTTTTGCAGATTTTAAATTAAATTATTTTTTATTAGATATGTATTTCTGTATAGATTGCTAATGGGTCGATGACTGTTTGAACTTCTCCTGCCATTTGAGTCCATAAGTCAGCCATGTTTAGAGTTCCTGCCAATCCAGGAAACGTAGTTTGTTCTATTCTTCGTTTTGGTACAAATCCAACAATAGTTGTTTCTACATCCCCCGGCATTACGTATGTTGAACGTAGTTGATCTTTTGTCATGCATAAATTTTCAACATTAAGAGAGCTAATTAAAATTGAATTTCCTATTTTTGTGTGCAAAGTAATTTCACCAAGGGAGAATAATTTTATTGCTTGTAACATTACTTTAGTTGTATATGCTTCTAATGCTTCTTCTGAAGGAGAGTTATTAACTATAAGATTTCCAAATTCATCACATAATTTCAGTAATGAATTCCAATCAAAGAATTTGGATGTTCCTGTAATTTTGATTAAAGATGCATATTGTTTTAATTGATTTTCATGACGGATTTCTTTTAAAATACCTTTTGTAATAAGTTCTTTTTCAAATATTAAATAAGTGTTGTGGTAATCAATTTTATCTTGTGAAAAACTTTCCGATGATTCATCAAATATTGTTTTTGCACCTTCTTTATATCCTTCTTTTTTAGTTATTTTATCATTTCCTTTGCCTGACACCCCGCCCATAAGATTCTTTGGCCCTAGACTGAACTCTATGTCTCTTCCTTCTTCTTCTGTTTTTTCTGTATATCTCTCTCCGTGTACATCAGCAGTTTTATTACCTAAATTTTCTGTTAATCTTCTTATTTGAATTATCCCATCTTCTAATTGAGAAGAATAGGAATTTAGACGGTTTCTATCTAAGTAAATAAAGTGTTTTAGACTAGTAGCGCTTCCATTGTTTTCT
Source organism: Nostoc sp. DedQUE12b (assembly GCF_034530835.1). Classification (NCBI taxonomy): domain Bacteria; kingdom Bacillati; phylum Cyanobacteriota; class Cyanophyceae; order Nostocales; family Nostocaceae; genus Nostoc; species Nostoc sp. DedQUE12b. Next base: position 27,658 of record NZ_JAVRCI010000032.1, read on the forward strand.
GATTTCATTTCTTCTTGCTTCACGTTTATTTTCTGCTTGTGAGGTTCGTTCTTCTTCTTCATTCTCATTATTTTTAATAATTGAATTAAATTCTTCTGAGGCTTGCGCTAATTCATTTTTTGATGCTTTTTTTAATGCATTAGTAATTTTTTGACTCAGTTCTGCCGCAGACTGAATCTTTTTATCTAATTCATTGGGTTCGGAGGACATAATTATTTGCCCCACTACTTGCGGACTATTCTAATTTATTTTACCCATTTTTAGCTAAGATTTTGATTTATTCTTCTTTAATACAGTTTTAGCAAAGCCGTGACTGAACTCTGTAACGTAAACGTCATCCGCACTAATTAGACTAGATCAATAGATCAAAAATCAATAACTCTTTTATTGGAATTAAACTAAAAATAAAAATCTACCAACAATCCTACTATTAAAAGCTTTCAAACTTACCTTAGTGTAAGATTTTCCGGTTTTGGCACAGTCACACCCTTTCCGTCTACGTTTACTAAATTAAAAATATCAAGGTGGTCGGTGAATGACACTAACCACCATTTTGAAACTTTATTTAACTATTCCTGAATGACCGGGGATATCTGCCAAAGGTTCAAATCTACCGCCTAAGTATTTGGCGAGAAACTCTTCTGCGATCGCAAAAAAGTGCAACCGATTTTCTGGTCTGGCAAAACCATGTCCTTCATCTGTATAAAGTGCATATTGCACTGGTAAACCAGCTTGCTGCATTGCGTTGACAATTTGATCGCTTTCTGATTGTTTCACTCGCGGATCGTTTGCACCTTGACCGATAAGTAAAGGTTTTTGAATCCGGTCAGCGAAAAATAAAGGCGATCGCGATTTCAGAAACTCCTCTTCTGTCTCTAAATTACCAACGCGATGAGAAAGCATTGCCTTCAATGGTTCCCAATAGGGCGGTATAGTTTCTATCAGAGTAATTAGGTTACTCGGCCCAACAATATCCACACCAGCAGCAAAGAGTTCTGGTGTAAAAGTTAACCCCACTAGGGTGGCGTAACCTCCATAAGAACCGCCCATAATCGCAATCTTTTGCGGGTCGGAAATGCCTTTTTCTACCAGCCAGTTCACGCTGTCAATCAAGTCATCATGCATTTTGCCAGCCCATTCCCGATTCCCAGCATTCAAAAATGCTTTACCGTAGCCAGTGGAACCGCGAAAGTTCACTTGCAGAACAGCATAACCCCGGTTAGCTAGCCATTGCGTTGTGGGAGAGAAACCCCAAGTATCCCGCGCCCAAGGGCCGCCGTGAACCAGTAATACTGTTGGGAGATTCTGCGTAGGTATTCCTACAGGTGTTGTGAGGTAACTGTGGATAGTTAAGCCATCCCGCGCTTCGTAGGAAATTGGTTGCATTGAAGCTAACTGCAACGTTTCGAGTTTGGGTTGGTTGCTAAAGAGGAAGGTGCTAGTTTTTGACTCTCGGTTGTAGGCATAGTAATAAACTGGCCCATCGTCAGTTCTATAAGCTACTAGCCAGGTTTTATCTTCCAAGTCGCGGCTAATTACAGAAAATTCTCCAAGACGCACCTTAGCGATTTCGTCAAAATCAGTGGCGATATTGCGATCGATTACCTGCCATTCCTGTTTATCTTTGTAAAAAGAAACTGCTTGGATAACTCGCGTCAATGGGTGAATAATTATCCCCACGACATCATACTGTTGATCTTCAGCAATGACAGTTTCTTGACGGCTATCTAAGTCAACAGCTAGCAGACGTTTGGCGTTAGCATCGTGATTGCCTTGAATATAAAGGGTTTTACCATCATCTGAGAAGCTAACAGAATTCCCTTCTTCTTCTGCTCCCCAATGGCGGAGAATTTCCCACTGTTTATCTGGTTTCTGCAATAAGAGGTCATAACCACCATCGTGTGTACTAGCTGTTGCTGCACGTATTTGAAAATCAGCGTCAGATGTCCAGCTGATAATGTTACCGGGGTTATCAGTGTCGAACTCAACCGCACCATTTTTAAGGTTGATGCGGTAAACGTCAAACTTTTGGGGATTGTTCAAGTTCAACGCTACCAGCACTTCATCTGGAAATTTAGGTTCCAGTTCCACAAGTTCTGCTTTTACACCCTGGAATGGCGTTAAGTCACGCACAATTTTGGAATGAATATTAACCAAGTGGAGGTGAAAGTTCTCGTCACCATCCGAGTCTTGCATATAAATCAACTGGTCAGCGTTATAAGTCCAGAAGAAAATGCGGATACCGCGCTTTTTGTCGGCAGTTAGTATCTGGTCGTCTTCTTGTCCTATAGTTCGCAACCATACCTGCAAGACATTTTTTTCATCGGGGGCGATATATGCCAAGTACTTGCCATCAGGAGAGAGTTGTGGGCTAGTTTTTTCGGGATTCCCAAACAGAATTTCGCGCGGTATCAACGGTGGTAAGGAGGGCGCTTGAGCAGATGACATATTTTTATCCTCTACTTAACTACCCTATTGTCACTTGGTTATCAAAATGACAATTCATCCTATTGGGTGAACCTAGTAGTTCGCCAAGTTCACTTGGCGGGGTAAAGGGGAAGGGGGAATGGGTAAAGGGTTTAAATCCCTTACCCTTTTCCCTTTCCCCAGTCCTCACTTAGCATTTTTGGGTTGGCAGACTACTAGAATAGGTCTGACTTTTCACGTTATGTGGAAAAGCGCACGAAAAACCTAACCCCCTAACCCCCAACACGTCGCGGGAAGGGGGAAAATTCAAAGTCTCTCTCCTTTTAGGAGAGAGATTTAGAGAGAGGTTTTCCAGATACCGTGAAAAGTCAGAGAATAAGTAGGGGAATGCCTGAAAGTAAAAAAGCGCCCCATGTAGAGACGCAATTTATCGCGTCTAAAACACAGGCACATTAGAGAGACGCGAGAAATCGCCGTCTCTACAGAGAATTTACTCATCAATTATTCTTGGTGATGAGTCTTTGATATTCGTGAATGATATCATGTCCGCTTGATTGCTTATTAAACCTGAAGAACCCCACCCCGCCAAAGCTGTGCTTTGTCTCCCCTCCCCGCAGGCGGGGAGCAGGGTGGTTTCATACGAAAAAAGAAAAATACATAAGTCTTGATTTCTCGTTTTGTGGCATAGCTTTTTCCCTCTCTCCAAACCTCTCCCCCACGGGGGGAGAGGCTTTGAAACCCAGTTTTAGTTTTTCTCTGCTTGTATGAAACCACCCTGCCCTCCCCGCAGGCGGGGAGGGCAGGGTGGGGTTCTTTTATTATGCGTAATTTGGCGGACATGATATGAGTCTTTTATACTCGGCGATGAATCTTTGATATTCGTGAATGAGTCTTTTATACTCGGCGACGAGTCTTTGATACTCGTAAACGAGTCTTTTATACTCGGCGACGAGTCTTTTATACTCGACGACGAGTCTTTGATACTCGGCGATGAGTCTTTTATACTCATTGACGGCAATTGTCGCAATGTCCGCAACGCAGGTTAGCTGCTTCTTTGTCAAAACCAAAGGCACTTAACAAAAACTGCCAACGACACTGCTTAGTTGTTAGGTATTGCTGCATCTGTTTAGCGGCGTGTAATTGCGTCGGTGGCTGATTTCCCGCTTTTTGCCCAATACTGTAATGGAAAGGATCAAGCCAGTTTAGCTGACCGTTGCTATGGAGTAAAGCTAGTGCCGTTGCACCTTCGGGAAATTGTCGAGTTACTGCATTCACTTCTCCCTGCTTTGGTAATTTTTTCACAAGTTGCTGCGCTATTTGTTGTTGCGATCGCATTTGTTGTTGAAAAAACTCCTGTCTTTGCTTATCCCCTGAATCTAACCACCCCGTAGGTTCACTCACCAACGTTAACGCTTCGGCTGGTTTCCCATCCCTTCCAGCGCGGCCAATTTCTTGCACATATTCAGATAGCAGATGTGGTGCGTGAAAATGGGCCACCCAGCGAACATCACTTTTATTTATCCCCATACCAAACGCACAAGTACACACAACAAAGGGGATTTTGCCACTTAACCAGCTTGCTTCTACTTCACGGCGTTCAGTCGCACCCAATCCCGCATGATAGCTAGCTGTAGCGTAACCCATCTCTGCTAACCATTGGGCTAAATCTTCGCTATCTCTCCGAGTGCGAACATAAACTAATCCTGATTGTTGCGGTCTATTTTGAATAAATTTTAATAATTGTTGTTTCCTACCTCGTGGTGTCCAAGCGATGCGAACGCTAGGATGCAAGTTCGGACGGTAAGGATTCAAGCGGAAAATCTCTGGTTGCTGTAATTGTAAAACTGTTTGAATAATTTTTTGGGCCGAGGGGTCAGCAGTAGCAGTAAAAGCGGCGATGCTGATTTTTGTTCCTGGTGGTTTTGATTTGAGCAATGCCGGACGCACTGCCCCTAATCTGCGATAAGCTGGGCGAAAAGTATCGCCCCACTGCACTAAACAATGAGCTTCATCTAAAATCAAACCATTAATTTGCAATTGCGGGTGGCATAATCTTTCCCACACTGGGACACTTAGCAAAGTTTCTGGCGATAAATAAAGTAATCTTAGCTGTTGACGTTCTAAAGCTTGCAGAGTTGCACGACGTTGAGATGAAGATAATTCACTATGTAAAAGTGCTGCTTTTTGGTGGCTTTGTAGTAATTCCTGAACTTGGTTTTCCATCAACGCCACCAAAGGCGAAACTACCAAGGTTAATCCTGTTTGTAGCAATGCGGGAAGTTGAAAACAAATCGACTTCCCGCCACCTGTAGGCATAATAATCAGCGCATCTTTTTGTGCCAATAAACTGCTGACAATTTCTCCCTGTGGTGGACGGAAATCTTCATAACCCCAGATTCTTTTAAAAGCAGCGCGGACTTCTTGCCAAGATTTTGTTGTAGGCTGATTCATAATCAATAACTATATGCACCCATATCATTGAATGCTGAATATAGCCTCTGTTATCCAGCTAATGGTTCAGTAATTTCATCATTTGACACTACAAACCACTGACCCCAAGAATGAATTATAATTTTTCAACCTATTAAATAAAAGATGTAGCGAGATGAATGAAGAATTAAAACATCGGTTTTACATCAACACCGATAAATCTAAATTAGATATTCAAATGATTCATGATTTTTTACAAACCTCCTATTGGGCTGAAAACATCTCATTAGCCACTGTGGAAAAATCAATAAACAATTCTTTATGTTTTGGACTTTATGAAGATAATCAACAAGTTGGCTTTGCGAGAGCCATCACTGATTATGCAACCTCTGCGTTGTTAAAAGATGTTTTTATTTTGGAGCCTTATCGAGGACAGGGTTTAGGAAAATGGTTTGTAGAATATATTTTGGAATATCCAGAATTGCAAGATGTTCAAAGATGGATGTTAGGCACAAAAGACGCTCATGGGCTGTATCGCCGTTATGGTTTTAAAAATTTGACAGAACCAGAGAAAATTATGATGCGTTTAAATCCAAATGCTAATCAAGCTTGAGCAAACCAGTGTATAGGCGTAGCCCGCACTTCGGCTGCGCTCAGTGACCATCGTAGACATCGCTAACCCACATTGACAGTTAGATTACAATCTTAGGTATAGTTTCTCTGACTGGAGTTGTTCATCGGGTGATTCAATCCGATTCAATGACAAAGCATACCAGACAAGTATTACTTAGTGCGCTCAAGGTGGTTGTCTTATGCCTGACACTGTTCCTACTATACACAAGCAATAGTTGGGCGCAAATCACTGTTGACAGCAAAATTTCTCCTCTGATTGAGAAGCTGATAGATAACGATGCCCACATCAGAAGCCTTGCAGCAGATGCATTAGTTAATATCGGTTCCCCAGCAGTACCGTCTCTGATTGAGGCTTTGAAAAATCAGGATATTAATCTTCGCTGGCACGCCGCTTCGGTTTTAGGAGATTTGGGTGCAGAAGCAGCACCAGCAGTCCCAGCCTTAAGTGCGGCATTACAGGATGAAGATGGACAAGTCCGCCTGTACGCCACCTTAGCTTTAGGAAATATTGGTACAGCAGCCAAAGCAGCAGTTCCATCGTTGATGGCGGCATTACAAGACAAGGAGCAATTTGTTCGCATTTATGTTCCTTCTGCACTCAGGAAAATTGGTGTCGAAGCGAAAGTCGCTGTCCCAGTATTAACTGCTGCCTTAAAAGATAAGAACCCCACTGTACGTTACAATTCTGCCTACGCTTTGGGTGCAATGGGTACAGAAGCAGTATCTTCTGTCCCGAATTTAATTGCCCTGTTGAATGATAACCAGTTTTACGTGCGTTTAGGTGCTATCAAAGGTTTAGGAGGAATAGCGGCAGGCTTTCAGGACAAGGCAAATGCTTTACCTACCTCCAAGTTACAGAAAGTCATCTCAGACTTTGAAGAGGTATTGGCAACTATACAAAAATACAAAGATAAATTCACAGAGACGGACATTAGGCTGATACGTCGCCCTCTCAATGCCCTGAAAGCAGAAAAAGAAACTCGCCTCTTTGATAGAGCTTTGGAATCGCTATTTAAGCATAAATTACTCTTGGGAATTGCTGCTTACCTTATCTTATTGCCTTCTATTTGGTTAATTCTCTTGCGGGTAGCCCCTTTATGGTTGTTGAAAATTAACAACGCCCTCAAACCTTACACAGATTTTTCTCTCCCATTTATCAGCGTTAATGTACCTCTGCGATATGTGCTATTTGTTGGCTGGTTTCATTACCATCCCAGAGTATTAGATGCGTGGGTAGCTAAATATATCAAAGCAGCCCGCGAACAATTTCCCAAAAAGGATACAGTTAACAGTCGCGCCTGTTACATTCCCATTCCCGTTGTTCTGGATGGTACAACAGTTCCTCAACTGATGAATGAGAATTTGCGCTCAACTTTCGAGAAACAACGTAGCTGTCTAGTAATTGGTGGAGAAGGGGGTGTAGGTAAAACCAGTTTAGCGTGTCGAATCGCTGGCTGGGCAATGGCTGAAGATGAAGACCAACAACTCTGCAAACATTTGATGTTACCTGTGCTTTTGGAAGAAGAATTTCGGGTAACTGAAGGTAAGTCGCCGCTTTTAGAAGCCATCAGAGGACAGTTGCAAGCTTTAATTGATGAGCCAGAGCCGATTTGTCAAGAATTACTGTTACGTTTGTTAAGAAAGAAACGCATTTTAGTAATTGTAGACCGGTTTTCAGAAATGAATGCGACTACACGAGAAGCAATTGAGCCGGAGTCGCCAGAGTTTCCGGTGAATGCGTTGGTAATTACTTCTCGAATTGAGGAAAAGCTGGGGCGGGTTAATAAGACGATAATTAAACCTTTGCGGATTGAGGCTAATAAACTATCGTCCTTTATGGAAGCTTATCTGATGCAGCGAGGTAAACGCGATCGCTTTACTGACCAGGAATTTTTTGACGCTTGTAACCGTCTTTCTCTCATGGTCGGTCAAAATAATATCACTGTCTTGCTGGCTAAACTTTATGCTGAACAGTTAATCGCCAGTAAAGACGTTACATCTAATATTTCTGCGTTGCCAGAGAATATTCCTAATTTGATGCTGGGTTATATCAATGAACTCAATCGTGATGTTACAGACGAACAATTTGATGACCGCACTGTTCATCAAATCGCCAAAACCATCGCCTGGGAATGCTTGCAGCAAAGTTATCAACCAGGAACCGCCAAGCGTGTAGATGCGGTTGCTGCATTAGCAGCTTTGGGTATTGATAACCCCGAAGTACACCTCAATTATCTAGAAAAGCGTTTGCACCTGATTCAAACTATCGGTTCTGCCAAAGATAGAATCCGTTTCTGCCTCGACCCTTTAGCTGAGTATCTTGCAGGTTGGTATTTAATAGAATTGTATGGCAATAACGATGGCAAATGGCGATCGCATTTTTTCAAAAAGGCAGACGATTTAGTTAAAACAGGCGCACCAGATGCAATCAAAGGCTTGTTGTTGGCAGTGCGAGATTGCTACTTATCTGAGGTTCAAGGTAGCAAAGAAACGGACTTTGTACCCCAAAAGTCGGGTAAACTGGCTGGGTTTACGCCTTCAGTCACAGCAGTTAGTACTGTGCAAACACCAATACCATAAACAGCATTTTTCAATTTATTTAAATTTCTCCACATTCCCTTCTATTGCAGACTTTCGATGATTGTAATCACTAGAGCGGCGCTCACTACTGTTTACTAAGAGCGCCGATCTAGTGTGCTATTCGATAGACTATAACTAAATGAAAATTAGTGATTATTCTGATTTTGAGAATGGAAGGGGCAACCACCTACGGTTAATTTTTGAAGAAAGACATTATTATCAAAATAATGCTCTAGAGACTCAATCTTCAAATCATCAGTGACACGAGCAATACTAACTCCGACGATTTCTATTGTTTCACCTGTAGGTGCATAGTCCTTATAGGAACCATTAAATGTTCCCCAATGTCGCCACTTAAAGGTAACATTAGGCGGCCCCGAAAGAACTTCTGTTAATTCCCAAAGGAAGCCATTGGGGAAGGCTGTATGAAAAACTTGAAATGAAGATTCAAAGGTTTCTGTTTCAGAGTCATATTGCTCAGTTTTACCCAAAAACAGGTTATAAGTCCCTTCGGTTGCAACATCCTGAGCAGTGAATTCTTGTCCCCCATTGGTACTCATTTTAAACTTATCGGTAACAATCGAAAGCCACTGTTGAGGATTAGATTTATTAGAAGCTTCCATCTCAAAAGTGCGGACTAAGTTTTGAGCGATCGCTTCTAGTGAACCTTCTGGATGCTGAAATTTACTCTCTTGATGAAGAAATTCATTGGTGTATGAATAATCCGGGCGTTTTCCTTCTCGCCACTGTACTTCTTCATCATGAGCAATAACTATATCTCTATCTTGTACCCAGAGTGGCAATTCTGTTGTCTTTTCGCTACTCATACAAGCTTACTGATTATAAACATCGTTTTTCAGAATAAAGTTTTATGCTTATCAAGTAAATCGAAAAATCCAAAAAAGTAAAAAATATTCATAATTAACTCAATAAACTTGACTTATAGTACAAATCAGAATAATAGTAACTACATACATCTGAACACTTACAGCTATGCTATTTAACGTAAGTTTGACAAATATCTTTTTACATCAATTTAAGTTGATCGAGCATCACTACAAGGCAACAAATTGCTGTACTTAAATCAAATCCAATTGCATTAAATTTCCTTCAGAAAAACCGAGGCTGGAGTAAACTGGTTTACCCAATGGCGAGGCATTAAGAAACACTCGCGTACAACCGATCGCTTTTAAATATTCAATTGCTCTATTAGTCAGAGATTTGGCTATTCCTTGTCTGCGGTAAGACTCTTCAACATAAACGCCCCAAATATATCCAAATTTGCGGTATTCATCTTTGAAAACATTGGGGTATAAACCTGCAAATAGTTGACAACTTACAGAACCCACAACTGTATTATCAATCTCTGCAATAAAAGCCTTATAAAATAAATCTCGACGCGCTTCTTCTATAAATTGGAGGGTAATATTCTGCGACTCCAGAAGAATATTACTCTCATCAACACCAATATCTAGCCACATTTGATAAAAGTGTTGTGCAATCACTGAATCTTCTTTGCTGGTGGCTTCTCTGATAGTTATATGTTTTTCTGTCAGCATAATTTCCAACGATTTTTGGAACTCACAAATAACTCCTCCCCAAAGTTGGCTACCGTGTACACAGAAGTCGAAATACCCCCCTTAATCCCCCCTTGCCAAGGGGGGAAACAAGAAAATCTATCTAGTTCCCTCCCCTTTGCAAGGGGAGGGTTAGGGTGGGGTAAAACCCAGATTAATCAGCTATTTCAGACTTGTGTGTACACCGTAGCTAAAGTTGGAGAAGAGTTTGTTAGCATCAGCTAAAAACTGGCAGTTTCACAGATTCCGATCTCAGACTTTTTGTGCAGTTACTTCCTCTGGCTTTTCTTGAGTTTGCAAAGATGCATACAACCTATTCAAGGCATTAACATAAGCTTGCGCGGATGCTACGATGATATCTGTGTTCGCTGCATGACCAGAAAACACTTTAGATTCATAACGTAAACGAATCGTTACTTCGCCAATGGCATCAATACCGGCTGTTACTGACTGCACAGAAAACTCAATCAACTCGTTGGGTACATTCACCACACGGTTGATGGCTTTGTAAACTGCATCCACTGGCCCAGTACCGATCGCAGCATCGGTTAATTCTTCACCGTCAGGGGTACGCAGAGTAACTGTAGCAGTAGGGCGGGCGTTGCTACCGCAGGAAACTTGCACCAACTCTACCCGGAACAAATCGGGTGCTTGTTGGATTTCATCGTTAACGATCGCTTCCAAATCCCAATCAGAAATTTCTTTCTTTTTATCTGCTACTTCTTTGAATCTAACAAAGGCTTTATTTAACTCAGTATCCGACAGTTCAAAGCCCAATTCTTTCAACCGAGTCCGGAAAGCATTTCTACCTGAATGTTTGCCCAAAACGATTTGATTGTCTGTTAAGCCAATCAATTGAGCATCCATAATTTCGTAGGTGAGTTTGTTTTTTAACACACCATCTTGGTGAATTCCAGACTCATGGGCAAAGGCATTCGCCCCGACGATCGCTTTATTTGGTTGTACCAACATTCCCGTCAAATTAGAAACTAAGCGTGAGGTTTTATAAATTTGTCGGGTGTCGATATTTGTCAGCGATTCTTGAGAATCTGCTGGTCTGCCGAGATAAGGGTTAAAATATTGCCGCCGCACGTGCAACGCCATTACCAATTCTTCTAATGATGCATTGCCGGCGCGTTCGCCAATGCCATTGATCGTACATTCTAGTTGCCGTGCGCCATTTTTCACAGCTTCTAAAAAGTTAGCAACTGCCAAGCCTAAATCATTGTGCCCGTGAACGGAAATAATCGCTTGGTCAATGTTGGGGACATTCTCGATAATGCCCTTAATCATTGCTCCAAATTCGCTGGGAGTTGTGTAACCAACAGTATCAGGAATGTTAACTGTTGTTGCACCAGCTGCGATCGTTCGCTCTAAAACTTGATACAGAAATTCTGGATCGGTACGAGCCGCATCCATCGGCGAAAATTCGATATCTGTCATGAAGGATTTGGCATAAGCTACCATTTCTTCGGCGATCGCTAGTACTTCTGTCCGTGACTTTCGCAATTGATACTCTAAATGAATATCAGAAGTCGAAATAAATGTGTGAATTCTGGCATTAACTGCTGGTTTTAATGCTTCCGCAGCCGCTTCAATATCTGCTTTAATGGCTCTTGCCAAACTACAAACTATCGGCCCATTTTCTGTCCCGACAATTTGAGCAATTTTCTTGACTGCTTCAAAATCTCCGGGACTAGCAAAGGCAAAGCCTGCTTCAATTACATCTACACCTAGACGCGCTAATTGCTTGGCAATAACTAGCTTTTCGTCTATATTCAAAGTCGCTCCCGGACACTGCTCTCCATCTCGCAATGTTGTATCAAAAATGATGATTCGATCTGTTTTGTTTGTCATTTGCCGTTTGTTGTTTAGTGTTTAGTGTTTACTTGTGGCTTAATATATCTTCAACCCTAGTTTTTCTTTTACTCTTATTTTTGTAAATAATTGTTAAAGCTACTAACCTTCAGTTTTTTCTATTTGATCTCTGATATCATTTAAATCTATATATCTATCAGTAGCATTGCGTAGCTCTCTAGCAATCATTCCTTCTGTTGATACTACCGTAATATGTGTATTTTTTGAGCGTAATAGTTCGATTGCTCTTTCAAAATCTCCATCACCACTGAATAATACTACTCGGTCATACTGGTCTACTGTATTAAACATATCTACTACAATTTCAATATCTAAATTCGCTTTTTGCGAGTAACGACCTGACGTATCATCATAATATTCTTTCAGAATTTTAGTTCGTACTGTATATCCTAGACTAATTAGAGCGTCTCTGAAACCTCGCTGGTCTTGTGGATCTTTTAAGCCAGTGTACCAGAAGGCATTAATTAATGTTGTTTCTGATTGCTCATGTTTGAAGTATTCTAAGACTCGTCGCGGGTCAAAAAACCAGCCATTTTTTTGTTGAGCATAGAACATATTGTTTCCATCTACAAAAATAGATAGACGATTCATTGGAGAACCCATACAAATTTACACCTAATAATATATATGAATTTAGATGGAACAATAGATTATAGCAATTTTCAAATGCCTTGTTTGCTAATATCTATAACGTAGTTCTTTATCTATAGCTTTTATCCTACCTCTTTCAAGACATAAAAACGCCTGCAATATTGAAGTTGAGATCCTGAGTGTTAACCTGATTCACTTCCAGCACTGCAAGGGCCACTTGGCGATCAAAATCTACCCATAAAATTGACCCAGTAACAGCATTCATCGCTGCATAACACTAAAGTTTACTCCTAAAGAGGTATAACATCTGCTTAAGGTAAGATATAAATTAATCCCTATCTTTCGGTAAAGCTGTCAGTATCAGGACACGCTTTCTGGAGATTACCAACATTGCGCTAGAGACAGAAGACAGCTTTGGGACTGCTTCTGGTATAGCACCCAGTTAGTAACGTACTTGTTGGTTAAGTGAGGTAAAATCTCGCCACAACCAAATGCACTGATAGAGTATATCCGGCTCCGATCTATGAGACAATCACTACTTGTAACTCATTCAACAGAAAAAGAATAAATTAAGTAGTGGTTGAGTAAGAATTTTTTGGGGGCTGGCTCTGCCAATAAAATTTTGTTGATGAATAGAAGATACTTTACAAATGTATAAGATTATCATTTAAGTCTTATTTCAATGTGCTTACACTAAAACGCGGTCTGAATAAATAAAAGTGTTGGACTAAAATCAATCAGTAACACGATATGGCAGAAGAACCTACATCTACCTTAACTAAAAACTATGTCTCTACTGCCAATAGACTGTCAAGTAAACCAACAAAAGTGACTTCAACAGCATCTGCTCGCCACTCTCGGTGGATGGTTCGCTTAGGTCATCTACTGGCAGGTACTTGGGCAATTGGGGGCGCACTATTGAGCGCTTCTGGTGGGGAATTGGTTCAATTGATGGAAAATCAGGTGCTTTCTGGCTTTTTTCAAATGCGCGGGCCGATTGTGCCTCCAGAAGACATTGTAATTTTAGCAATAGACGATCAGTCAATATCGGTTCCTGAACAGTACTATAAAACAGATCCGAAACAGTATGGCTACTTAGAAGCGCTAAAATCTTATCCTTTTAAACGGGCTGCATACTCCCAGGTAATCACAAAATTAATCGAAGCAGGTGCCCGCGCTGTAGCATTAGATGTCGTTTTTGATACAGCTAGTAGTTATGGAGTTACAGACGATCGCCAATTTCAGGCAGTATTGCAAAAATATGGCAATAAAGTTACTTTAGCGGCCATCTACGAAAATTCCCAGACGCACCAAGGGTCTTTTACGCAACTAACAGACCCACAACAAATGTTTCGTACAGGGTCAGTATCCATTGGCTCAGTTAATTTTCCTTTAGAAGTAGATGGAAAAGTTCATCGATTAGCGAGTGAGTTTCCCAAGTTCTTAGGTGAAGATAATTTATTTAGCAAAAAGCGACTCTCTTTTGATGAAGCAGCGCTGAAGGCAGCACAAGTAAATTATCCTCGACCAAAGGGCGATCGCATTTATTTTTGGGGGCCTGCGGGTACGTTTGAGCAAAAACCTTTTTGGCACGTACTCGACCCGGAAAACTGGAACACCTATTTGCAGCAGGGAAAGGTGTTCAAAGACAAGATCGTGCTAATTGGTGCAACAGATAAGTTACATAATGATTATTATCCAGTTGCTGGTAGTAATAGCACTGAACCGATGTCGGGCGTGGAAATTCATGCCAATGCGATCGCAACTTTGATGTTAGGGAAAGCGATCGCCCCAGGAATTAAAAGTCCACCATTGCAGGGTTTGTTTGTGCTAATGCTAGTGGGCAGTGCAGCCTTGATGATTAGCAGACGCAAACGTAGCATCCATAGATTTTTCTATAGCATCGCCCTGTCTGGCGCTTGGGGAGGAATTAGTTATGGGTTATTTGTCTATGGTCAGTTAATTTTTCCCACTAGCGTACCAGCGATCGCGATCGCTATGACCGGAATTTGCTATTTGGCAACCTCAGTTATCAGAGAAAGCATCAGAAAACGCCAATTAGTAGACATTTTTCAAAAGTACAAAACTTCACCCGTTGTCCAAGAGATTATCAGCCAACAAGATGACTTCCAACACCTAATCCAGCAACGAGATTTAGCTTTATCAGGGAAAGTCTTGGCGAGACGCTACAAAATTGTCAAAGTTCTCGGTTCCGGTGGATTTAGTGAAACCTACATTGCCGAAGATACCCAACGTCCTGGTAATCCGCGATGTGTTGTCAAACAACTAAAACCAGCCAACACCAAACCAGAAGGATTGCAACTTGCTAGACGTTTATTTCACTCAGAGGCACAAACATTAGAAAAATTGGGAAGGCACGCTCAAATTCCTCAACTTTTGGCCTATTTTGAAGAAGATGAAGAATTTTATTTAGTCCAAGAACAGATAATTGGTCATCCTTTAAATCAAGAACTTCCAGCAGGTAGAGCAATTGAAGAAATTGCAGCGATCAAAATTATCAGAGACTTATTGCAAACATTAACATTTGTCCATGAAAACCACGTGATTCATCGGGATATTAAACCCAGTAATATCATCCGGCGGCACTCAGACGGAAAACTGGTGTTGATTGACTTTGGAGCCGTCAAGGAAGTCGGCATCAAACAGCTCGATCGTCAAGAGTCAACCCCTTTCACCATTGGTATTGGCACTCAGGGTTACGCACCAAGCGAACAATGTTTTGGGCGTCCACAGTACAGTAGTGATATCTATGCAGTTGGCATGGTTGGGATTAAAGCCTTGACTGGTGTAGCACCCCGTGAGCTAGATAGAGACGCAAATGGGGAAATCAAATGGAGCGATGCCCTTCGACAGGCTCAGGGTAAGACCTACGGCGGTAAACTACGCACTCAGGTGAGTCACTCCCTAGCTAAGATTCTCAGTAAAATGGTCCTGGATGACTACAAAGAGCGATATCAGTCTGCATCAGAGGCTCTTCAGGATCTTGAAGCTCTGAAACCTATTAAAGGTCTTGATGATTTGGTAAATTCCCAATACAGAGACTATATTCCACAAGATGACTTATTAATGAATACTTTAGATGAATTAGGCGCTCCCACAAAATCTTACTCAGAAGGACAAGAAACTTCCAAATAAAAAAATCTCCAATCGCTGTGGAAGCTGTTCTTAAGTAGGCAAAGCAAAATCTGATAGTTGTATTGGATACAAAAATTTGGATAATTTAATTTTTGGAGTTGTCAAAGTATAATCGGGCACGAAAATAGGGAGATGAGAAGAAGGATTTCCCCCTTCTCTGTTTGTGGCTTTTTCACTCAGCCCTGCACGTGATTTTAATTTAACGACAGAAATTCTTCTCCTGTCGTGGGATGAATGCCTATTGTTTCATCCAAATCTTGCTTGGTAATGCCTTTGCGAATTGCCACGCCGAGGCTTTGAATGATATCTGCTGCGTGTTCGCCCACCATGTGAGCGCCTAAAACTTGTCCAGAATCAGTATTAAGCACTAACTTCATAATGGTTGGCTCATCCTGTTCGATCATCTGATACAACAGTGGTTGGAATTGAGTACAGTAGCATTCTACAGATTCACCAAATTTTTCCCGTGCTTTCGCCTCCGTCATCCCCACACTAGCCGCTTCTGGACGGCAAAAAACAGCAGTGGGCACATAATCATAATTTAGTTTTTGCCCCTTGTTGCCAAAAACTGTATCGGCAAAGGCAATACCCTCTGCTTTTGCCACTGGAGTCAATTGCACCCGACTGGTGCAATCACCCACAGCAAAAATATTGTTTTTGCTAGTGCGGCTGTATTCATCTACTTTGATGGCACCGTGTTCGCCAAGTTCAACATGGGCATTTTCCAAACCAAGATTCTTGGTATTTGGAACGTAACCTGTGGCAACTAAGATGGTATCTGCTGTAATTATTTCTTGCTTCTCACCAGTAATAGTTAACAACAAACCCTCTTCTGAGTATTTGATTTCTTGAACAGTGCTGTTGGTGAAAAACTTAATTCCGCGTTTAATCAACCCCTGTTGTACAGCAGAGCAAATGCGATCGTCAAACCCCAATAAAATCATCTCGTCTTTTTCAATCACCGTCACCTCACAACCGAAAGCGTGCATCATACTGGAAAATTCCACACCAATGTAGCCACCGCCAATAATTGCTAAACGTTTCGGCAGATAGGGTAACTGAAACATCTCGCGGGATGTAATGGCGTATTCTATACCGGGGATTTTGGGCTTAAGGGGTTGTCCTCCCACAGCAATTAAAATTTTGTCGGCCGTAACTTTGCGTCCATCAATATCGATCGTATGGGTATCGATGAAAGTGACACGTTGAGAAATTAATTCAATTCCAGCTTTTTGCAATTGCTGAAAATAGGATTGGTTAACGCTGTCAATATGCTGATGTACTGACTTAATAAATAATGTCCAGTCAAAGTATGTTTGACAGTCACTCCACCCATAACTTTGGGCGATTTGATTTTTGAGGGCGAAGTCAGCAGCATAGACAATCAGCTTTTTTGGGACGCAGCCGCGATTTACACAGGTGCCACCAATGGCTTCTTGTTCGGCAATGGCGACACGTACACCATAACTAGCTGCTTTTTTAGCTGCTGCCAATCCCCCAGGCCCAGCGCCAATGACAAACAAATCATAATCAAATGTCATAAAAATCTGTTCCTTTTTCACTTTTTGGAATGCAGAGCTATTTCATCCCTTATAGTTATTTAGACAAAACTTCATCTACTGTCTTTGGGTGGACAATTTGGGATGAAACCAGGCTAATATTTAGCAGATTGCCGCATTAATAGTCTTAGATCGAAAAGAATAGCGATCGCCCAATTATTACTAAGTTACACTACACTTTGTTGACAAATAACGCATCTTGCTAAGAGTACAAAAATTAGAAGTGCGATCGCTGACGACGAAGTGTAGCCCATTGCCTAATTTGGGCAGCAGCCATACTAGAAAACAACTGGAAATGCGTTGTTTGCAGATAATTATGGGCAATCAAGTAAAGTTTGCATCTCCTGTGCATCCCTTGTCATTCCCAATTGCTCAAAACTATTAATAGCCTGAGTGGATAATTGGCAAGCTTTTTGGACACTTCCCCACTTTTTCTCCCAGCGCGCAAGAGAACGTTGATAACGAGCCAGACGCCGCTTATTATTACTGCTTTCGGCAACAGTTAAGCCTTTAATTAATAGCTTTTGAGCTTCATCGCGATCGCCTTGGTCGATGGCAATATCAGCAAGCCAATTTTGAGCAGAATTAATCACCCGATGCCAATTTATTTTTTCTGCACTTTTCATCACATCTTGAAATAGCTTCTTCGTTAATGAATATTCCCCTTCTGAATAAAAGATTTCAGCCCGATGATAAAGAACTGGAATAAAATAGCGGATGTGCTGTCGCCCGTCTAGATTCGCCTCGATCGCTAATTTTTCTTCTACCGTTAGCCAGTGGCGTGCATCTATATAATTATTCTGTCTGATTCGCAGTCTAGCCATACTTTCGGCTAAGTCAGCTTGAACGCATGAATCTGCATGGTCGCGTAAAACCCATGCCCGCTGCAATATTTCGTCTGCTTGTGTGAGACTTTGAGGCGAACACTCCCGAATTAACAGCCAGGTTTTGCGGATCATGAACTTCACCAAAGATGACCATTCACCACGTAGTTCTGATTGTTCTATCAGCCATTGCAACCAATCAAGGCGATCGTCCCAATAAGCATAGAGATTGGCGTAGTGGTTCAAGAGCAACCATAAATCCCTAACTTCTGCATAATGGTCTTGGTTTTTACACCAATAAAGTACTGCCCGTAGATTTCCTTCCTCTTCCTTTAACCTGTCGTAATGTATCCAGTTCTCCCAATCTTCTCCGCCGTATCTGTAAGCAAAATTTAGATACCATTTCACCCACCGTTTCCGTGCTTCTTTCTCAAAATCTGGGTAAGCAGCTAATTGTGCTAAGGCATACTCACGAGTCAGAGACAGCATTTCGTATCGTTTAGTCTCTGAGTTCAGATTCACTAATGAGAGTTGCTGCAAACGTACCAGGCCATTATTGACAGAATCAGGAGCAGATGTCAGTCCAGCTACTTCAGCCACAGCTGCTTGGATGGGAGAGTCAGGAAAAATCGCCAATGACATTAGTAACTTGTGGGGTGGCTGTCCCTTGATATTTTGCACTGATTCATCAAAGCAAAAACGAGCCACATCGCCTGTAGCGGAGGCTAACTGCTCCAATACGAAGTTCAAAGAGTAGCCACTGGAGACTTGACCGAGTGCGTAGACAATAGCGAGGGGGATTCCTCCAGTGCGATCGTAGAGCAAGCTAGAGTCTTCATCTTGGATAGTTATACCTTTTTCTTCAGCTTGTTGCTGAATCAACTGCAAACCATCATTCAGAGGCAAGTTTCGCAGACTGATTGGTAGCAGGGCAATTCGTTCGCGGGTAGTAATTACTACTTTGACGCAAATGGGTAAATTGTATAGGAATTCTATAACCTCATCCCTGTCCTCTATAGTCTCCATATTGTCCACAATCAGAAGCGTTCGCTGTTTAGAAAGACATTGGCGTACACGCTCAAATTGATCGTTGGGAGGAGATTGAATAATTGTAGAGTCGTTTAAGGCATTGGCAATCACTCGAAAAATTTCGCGCAGATTACGCTGTCCTTGCTGCCGTTGCAAAATCATATCGGGAATCAGTTCTTGTTGTTTGGCTGAAGTGAAAATAATTGCATCAAATTTAGGTGCATCAGAACTGTTTTCGTTACTAGCTTCTAAGCACAGGTAAGCAGCTGCTAACACCAGCGCTGTTTTCCCTACGCCACCAATGCCATGCACTGTAATCATGTGAGCGCCATGCATCGGCAAAAGCCTTTCCAGTAGCTTTTTCATATCTGCCTCGCGCCCAATAAATTCTGTGTAGGTTGGTGATGGCAGATTGTGGGGGATAGAGGCGCTTTCGGTACTAGATGCAGCAACACCTCTGCGATATCCATGTCTTTCTAGAATGTAAATAAGGTTGCTTGACCTAACGCTGTTGTCTGGTTCTCCTGTCAAAGTTTCAATATCTCGATAGATATAGCTCAATTGCACTCTTACACCAGCGTTATCTCTGTACAAATCCTGACTTATCTTTGTCAAGCTATATCCACATAGCAACCCAAGTAACAGGTCTTTTTTAGAATTTTGCCTATATCGTTCTTGAATTTTAGACTCCAAGTCAGTCAGTAAACGATCTATATCCCAGTCGTGTAAAACCTTTTGATACCAGGCTTTAGACAGATTCCCACGCTCTGACTGATCTGACATAAATATCACCCTATTAGTTCTGTTGTTAAATGTTGGTTAGCAACATTTTAACTAACAAAACTTTGAGTATGTTGTATTAGTAATTTTTAACTAACAAATTTTTAACATTGTTCATTACGCTATTTAGGGTCAATTTAGTAGGCTAATTACTAAGTTCATAATTGTTGGTAACAGGCTGCATCCAAATGGAACATCTATCCTGACAACCAAGCAAAAACTCTGGCTGAATTATCGTTTTCACTTCTGACAACAAAGGAGTACTGAATGAATAAACTAATTCAAACTGTAAGTATCTTGGTTGGTCTAAAACAATCTCGACTTTATTTTCCCGAAGAAAAACAAGTCTGTGTCTTTAATAAACTTCCGACACTTTACCGTGAGTTTACACCAAAATCTGTACAAGAATCAATCAACGAATTGCAAGAGCGATTAAAAATTCAAGGTTTACTTGCAGAGATTACTGGTAAATTTGACTTAGAGACAGACGAAGCAGTAAAAGAATTTCAAAAAAGAAATAATCTTCTAGCAGATGGAGTGGTTGGCCCATTAACATGGGCTTGCCTTTTGTACCCAAAACTTTCTCGGAGTCAAAAAATTAAGTCCCCAGAATTAAGGAAGGCGGTTAGGGAACTGCAAACTATCCTTTATGATGAAGGCTTTTTGAAAAAAGAACCTACTAGCTATTTTGACAGTGCAACAGAAAGAGCGGTGAAACGCTTCCAAAGAGTTTATGGATTGAAGAATGATGGCATTGTTGGGGCAGCAACTTGGGCAGTATTGCTGGGAATGCGACAAAAAATTGATAAAAGCTTTCCGAGGTTAATTTATTTTTTGTCGCCGCAATCATGGTTTTTATGGGAGCAATTTTTGATGATTTGTTGCATCCTATTGGGTATTTATTATAGTCCTATACCAGGTCAGGCTCCTAAATTCACTACTGCTTTAGCAACTGCGTATGGACTTACTTGTGTAGTGCCGTTTCTGTTAGAAAATTTACCGATGAAGCCTTCACTCAAGCCGAGCTTATCTATCTTGCAATATGCTCCTTATGTATTAACTGGTATCTTTTGGAAACCAATTATCAATTTCTTGGGGACATTGTTTAATTAATCATTCGGTAATTGAATAATTGATCAGCGATCAAATTTTTGCGTTGTGCCTTTAAAAATTGCGATCGCTTCCGTCCGAGCGTAGGCGATCGCACTTTTACGCAGCCACTGCACTGAAGAAAAAATTCAGCCGATTAAGCCATTGATGCCAGAAATGAATTAGCCTTGCACGATCAAATTCAAAAATCTCTGCTTCTTCACCTGGCAAGGCTACAACGATAAGAGCATGGTTAATTTTGCAGTTAAAGAGGCGATCGCTATAATACCGATTTATCGCACCACCATAAGCAGCTAGTTGTAAAGGCTTGTCATAAAGCTTATCAATTCTCAGTTTCGGTTCCTCGGCTGTAGTCCATTCAATTAAATGCGGAACACCTTGGTAACGAGCAACTAAATCAACTTTCCCAGCGTAAAGTTCCTGATAGTTAGGCACAAGTTGCTCAACCAGTTGAACATCGCTAAGTTGGTTTAGCACAGATTGAACGCTATCCCAGTAAGGCTGAATCAGGCTGCTGTCAGGTTTGGGTGAGTAACCTTGCAGGTGTTCTTTAATCAACTGGTGCAAGGTATTTCCTCGGTAACGGCTGTTAGCAGCGATTCGATTTGCTTCTGCATCGCCAATTTTATTGCGCCAATAGGAAAGGGCGGCTAGAGACTTTGGTGGCTGTGTCGCTTTTAAAACTGTGGTGACAGCAGGAAGAAGAACATTATTATTACCTTGATAGTAACATCGTCCGTTGATGTAAGTAGATTTCATAAGTTGCGAGTAGTGAATTACTACATCAACTTTTGCGTTAGCCTAGTACACAAGTAATACACATACTGTGAGTCTTTGTGACTATATCGAGTACACAGATGTGTATTGTGGTTGTGATGCGCTAAGAGTTATGAATCAACAACATTTCAATGCAGTATTTAATCGCTTAACTGAAAGGCGGCGAGAAATGCTGCTAAAACTACTGGCTAACGAAAAAGATGAAGCGATCGCAAAATCTTTGAATATTGCACCAACGACAGTTAGAAAATACCGTCAGAAGATTTGTGAGATATTTGGTTTAACGAATGAATTTACAGATCAACACCACTCGAAGTTTCCCGAATTGATTGCTTTATTTGCTAAGTACAAGCCTGAATTATTAAATCCAAATACTTCATATTTACCAAAAACTGAAAAATTAGGTCAAAAGAAAACAATATCTGAAAATTATAATTTTGTGGGGCGTGAAGATGCGATCGCACACCTCGATAAACTAGTTAACGAAGGTGCAAAGGTTATCTTAATTCACGCAGAGGGTGGTGTAGGTAAAACAACCTTAGCTCGTAAATGGTTTGAGTTTCAGGGTTTATTACCATTAAAACTGCCGATAATAATGACACCCCAAAATATCCAATCAGTAGAAGATTGGGTAAGGTTCAAGCTAAAAGACTGCTTTCAGATAAATCCAGAGCCAAATTTTGAAATGATGCTAGAGCAACTTAAAAATGAGCTTCAGACTCCAAAAATCGGTTTTTTAATTGATAGCCTAGAATTATCACTAATAAATGGTGAATTCATTGAACCATATCAAAGGTACTATGTAAAACTCTTAAAAGTGCTAGCTGATACTAGTGTGAAATCAATTACACTTATTACAAGCCGCGAACTGCTTTCTGAGGACAAATTAAAATCAGAGGAGATTAAAACTTATCAATTGGAAGGTTTGAAGGTAGATGCATGGAAAAATTATTTTAAAATTAATAATATCCATATAAATATTAATGCTGTTAGTGAGATGAACCAAGCTTATGGTGGTAATGCCGAAGCTATGTCTCTCATTTGTGCTGATATTAAAGATGAATTTAAATGTGATTTAAGTTCATATTGGCTGAAAACTCATAACGAGTTGTTAGCAAATCCAAAGTTAGATAACCTTGTTAAACGTCAGTTTAATAAACTCAGAAAAGATAATTTACAAGCTTATAAACTACTCTGCCGTTTAGGAGTTTATCCTAATCAAGATAGTGCTGTACCAAAAATATGGCTGTTTTGTTTGCTTTGGGATCTGCCAGCCAGTTGTAAGCAAAAGGTAATTAATGCTTTACGTGTTAGCTCTTTGGTAAAACATTATGATAAAGAGTATTACCTACATAGGGTAATTCGTACAGTATCTGTAGAAAATTTCAGTTTAATGAATGGATTTAATAACAATCAACTACTTTTAATTAAAGAACAAATTGATGCCATTTTAGAATCAGATCCAGAGTTACAGTTATTTCTTGTATGGGTACAACAGAAATCATCTTCCGTCAGATGTACTTTTAATCAACAAAGCATTAGAGCCTTTTATTTTCATTTAGCTCTCAGTATGAATCATGCAATTTATCACTTATGCCCTAATCCTGTTATAGCTTTATTTGAAGAGACTTTTAATCCAGAATTAGCTCTTGCGTTAGGTCTAAACTTAACGAATGAATATGAAAAAAATAATGATATTTATCTTGACATTGAATTAGCCTATGCTTTTGGTGATGCTCCCAAAAAGGCTGATGTTAAACAATATAGCCTTAAACCAGACCTAGTGAATTTACTTCAATACATGGAAAATAAGATTCTTGACTATAGTGCTTCTATGAATTTTTTCTATGGTATAAGTTATGAAAAATCTTGGCAGGATGAGTGGGCAATTGAGGTTCAATATTTAGCTGAACAGCTAAGATTGATGTTGATTAAATATCGCAATATTGGGCACGAATGGAAGTTCACAGAAAAGCAACAGTGCTTACTGCAACAATATTACGATGCCAATAAATTACTTGTTTATTGCCTCGACAGTGCTTCTGAGAAAATGCGATTGCACATCGAAGACACCCTACTCTTACCCATCGCTGAAATAGAAAAACGACCATTCAAAAATTAAATCGCCTTCTTCTTTGCGTGAGGTAAAAATCAAAAACAAAGGCGGGTGCGGGGATTGAACCCGCTAATCCCCACAATGGTGGAGACGTAACCGATAACCCTAAATTCTTCGGCCCCGAAAGGCAAGTTGCGAACAAGGGTAACCCGCCATGAAGCATGAAGGATAAAGTGTTTCATCCTTTACCCTTCAGCAATATCTACAATTCACCCGTAGCTAGCATCTGGATGATCCGAGGCGTACCTGGGTCGAACCCTGCCAAATCCCAAGACAGCGAATCTTCAGGATCTACCAAAGTAATTTGGTAAGGTGTCAAGGTGACATACACCGCCTTGACGTTTGGATTTACCTTTTGGCGGTACTCCTTCAGCGCTTGACTTGGATGCTTATACCCAGCCCAGCTTTCCGAGTCAGTCCAAAAGCAGACTACATCAGCTTTGAACTTATTCTTAATCATCCAGTCATAAGCTACAGATGCATCCGTTCCACCGAAGTTTTGATTGCTAGCTTTGCGAACCGCAGAACTAAAACTATCTTTAGCGGTAATATCTAATTCACGGAATTCCGTAGCAAAGCCGCGAATCATGTAGTTTTTCTCTGCTTTTGCTGTCACCAGTGCCATTGTGGTGGCAATTTCACAGCAAGTTAGTCCCATATCTGCAACCATGCTACCCATAGAACCAGAAACGTCTACGGCGTGCATGAAAACTTTACCTGTGGGTTGCACAACATCAAAAGACAGTTCAACCGCCTTCTCTAATATGTCTACAATCCGAGGAACTGGATTCCAAGTTTTCTTACTGCGTCCTAATGTTCCACCAGATTGATATGTTTTGAGTGCTTTCAAAACATCAATTGGATGGATGCGACCTTTACGCAGATGTTCTTTGTTGTTAAGAACTGCTTCCACTCGCAGCAAATTGGCAGTTTCGTCAGTTCGCAATACACCTAGTTCAGTTAAAGAACCCAAGTTACGCAACATTGCACCTATTGGCATTTCCTGAAATAGCAGCTGCCAAGCAAGCTTATCCATTTTGCCCACAGGTGCAGCCATTTCGTGGGTTAAGCGTCCTTGGGAAATAGCTTCATGAGTTTGGGTAGGATTCCGCTTCAGCCACTCATACCACCAAATCTGCGCTAACGCTTCTGAGGGGATATCTGCTGGCAATTCTTCCCAGCCTCTAACTACCCACTCAAATAGTTGACGGTGATTTTCTGTAGGCGGTTTGACATGGAACAACCGCAATGCATCCCGATGGGAGAAGCCTTGACGCTGTTGATATTTCAACAGTTGATAAGCTAAACCCTTAACATCTTCCCTTGAGAGCCAAGTTTTACCAGCTTCCCGCACTACTTTGCCAAATCCCCGCAGAGATTTGGTGTAGTTCAGCCATTCGTAGAAGTGGCTGCCAGTGCGGACAATTTGCGGAAATATTTCACCAAACGCCTGTTTTGCTTCTGGTGTTTCACCCATAGATAGCAATACTAAAGCTAATATAGGCGCACTGTTATTGATGGCGCGTCCATCGCTAGCATACAAAATTTCTTCTGCTACACGACCGGGATTTTCGGCAACAGCAAGTCTTACAACTGTCACAAAATCTTCAGTTAATTCCTGTTTACCAGCGTAGTAAGTGCTTTTTGCTGTGCCAACCAACAAACAACGGCGCAGCATTTTCCAAATACCAGCATCAAACATCCAGCCGCCGGAACGTCCCTGAACCATTTCGGCTTCTCGTCCGGGGATAGGTTGATTTTGGGGTGTAGTTGTCTTCTTTTTAGTGAAAAAATTGTAATTCATCGCTTCATCTCCCGGCCCTTGCGGGCAAAAATGAAAGGTGGCGGAGCGGGATTTGAACCTGCGACCTCTCGAACCCTAATCGATAACCCTAATTCGTCGGCCTTTGCAGGCAAGGGGTGAACAAGGATGTTTAGCGCTCTACCACTGAGCTACCCGCCACATGAAAATTCAAAATTCAGGACTAAATTTGGTGTAGTGGAGCGGGATTTGAACCCGCGACCTCCCGCTTGGCAGGCGATAACCCTCAATTCGTCGGCCTTTTCAGGCAAGGAATGAATAAGGATGTTTAGGCGCTCTATCCACTGAGCTACCCACCACATGAAAATTCAAAATTCAAAATTCAGCATTAAATTTGCTGTAACGAAGTAGGATTTTTACCTACACCTCCAGAAGTTTGATCGGGGGTGTTTTAGTTATATGCGATAACCCTCGATACGTCGGCCCTTGCGGGCAAGATGGGCGCTCTGCCATTTGAGCTATTCGCTACTGCTGAAAGCTAACTCCCTCATGAAAGTTGACTTGTATTATTAATGTAGTATATGTATTATTTGTTGTCAAGTGCTTTGGAAAGAAAAGTCTGAGAAGTATAAGCAAGCCATTGCTTAGAATTTAGGGAGTAGATTATCCGAGATGTATGGCGCTTATTTTCTCTGGTAAAAACTTTTGCGCGTAGTTTACCGCCGTAGGCATCGCAGACCAATCTTATATGAGCAAAAAGGTAATAAGCCTATAACGCTTACTGAATAAAGCTTTTGCCTAAAATTTTGCCGCAACTTTGCCAAATGATACAAAAAAGTGTCTCAATTTTTGCCAATATAATAATATTATTTCCCAAAATTCACTTGGCAAAAATCGGCATGAGTGAGAAACCCATAGAAGGTAACGGTAAGGCTTTTCTCGTTCTACTTTTGCCCATCTCGTTTTTGATTATTTTCCTAGTTGCCACTTGGAGAATTTTACTAGCGGTAATTGTGCTAGTAATTGCCTTCAAGCTTTGGCAGGAATATCAATGGCAACAGTGGACTGTGCGAGTTAACCCAATTTTTCATCAATTGGTTCGTGAAAATCAAGGCAGACTTACGCCAATGGACTTGGCAATCAGGGGCAATTTTCCTGGAACAACGGCAAAACGCTACTTGGATGCTAAAGCCTCGGAATTTGGTGCCAGTATAGTGAACTCTGAAGAAGCAGGGCAGTCTTATTACTTTATAACTGCCAGCATTCTCGGCAATATTCTCGATAGTAGTGAGCCTGTTAAAGAACTTCCGGCTCAACCAGTTACTAAAACTGCGCGATCGCTATTAGCACCACCACCAACCCCGCAGGAGGAAGAACCAGAAACCGAATCACTTCCACAGCCAACAGATGAAGAAGTTAAACGATCGCTGGAAAAACAGTTAATTTTTGGCTCTCTAATTCAATCTGAACTTGCGAAACGGCTCAATGTCTATTCCAGCACGGTTTATAAACGGCGAAACGATCCAGAATTTCCTGAATGGAGTCGCAGCAGAGACCCTGATGGTATTGCCTGGTCATTCTCGGAAAAAACTAAAGAGTTTTTCCCAGTGGAGGAAGAAGGGTAAAACAATTCGTAATTCGTAATTCGTAATTCGTAATTAGAATTTTGGAATTTTTGTTTGTAAACCCACAGCTTCGTTGATGGAATTTAATCCGCTTTGTTCTAGCTTGGAAAGTAAACCAGCTAGAATTCGGCGTACCATCATTGGCCCTTCGTAAATCCAGCCTGTATAAACCTGAATCAAACTAGCACCAGCAGTAATTTTTTCCCAAGCATCTTCTGAGGAAAAAATACCACCAACCCCAATAATTGGGATTTGTCCTTGGGTTTGCTGCCAAATAAAACGAATTACCTCAGTGGAGCGATCGCGCAATGGTTCACCGCTAATTCCGCCTGCTTCATCTTGGGGTGATTTGCCAGTTTGGTCAATCACCTGGGTTTTCAGTCCATCACGGCTGATCGTGGTATTAGTGGCGATAATTCCCGCCAGTTGGTAGGTTTTGGCAAGAGTTATAATGTCAGCGATCGCTTCCCATGATAAATCTGGGGCTATCTTGACAAAAATTGGTTTTTGTGTAGTATTTTCTTGTTGTAATAAATCTAAGATGGCACTGAGCATAGAAGCATCTTGGAGCGATCGTAACCCTGGTGTATTGGGAGAAGAGACATTAACAACAAAATAGTCTCCCAAATCCTTGAGTAAACGAAAACTATCGAGATAATCCTGTGCCGCTGCTTCTAGGGGAGTTATCTTAGATTTACCCAAATTTATCCCTATAGGTATTGCTCGGCTTAACTGATGCTTTCCTTGTTCCAAACGTGCCGCCATTACTGCTGCACCGCTGTTATTAAAACCCATCCGATTTAGAGCAGCTTTATCCAACGGTAGGCGAAACAAACGGGGAGGCGGATTTCCGGGCTGTGCGTGAAAAGTTACAGTTCCTAGTTCTGCAAAGCCAAAACCCAAGTTAGACCAAATGCCCGCAGCGACTCCATCCTTGTCGAAGCCAGCTGCTAACCCTACAGGATTTGGAAAGTTTAGCCCAAACAAATTTTGTTCTAGGCGGGAATCGTACAGACACAGGGATTTTTGTAGGCGGTGGTTTACCCAACTAGCAGGAGGGCTAATATTTCTTTGCGATAGCCAACTAAAACTACGAATCGTCTGCTGGTGTAACCACTCCGGGTCTGTTTTTATCACATTGAACAAAAGCGGACTAATTGCAAATTTGTAAATATCCATTAGCTTTTATTTTCGGAGCTATTGCAGATCATTCCACTTGGGATTTTCTAATTTTCTCGCGGATTAGTTGCTCAAATTGATCCATTGAAACAATCTCAATTCCAGGTTCATTTTGTAGTCTGTCCATGTATGCTTGGAATGCAATCTGGTCTTGTGGATGTTTTTTCACGTAGTCTCTCAATTGCTCTCTGCTCATTGCGGCAAGATTTATATCGGTCATAAAAACCTCACTTTTCCGTTTGGATAAATTAGCACTTCTATGTCATCGCCAGCCAAGATATAAATTTGGTTGGTTCTCTCATCTAGTCTGACTATATTAATTGGCTGAAGTACATTACTTAATCTGACGCAAACTAAGAAAAATTCAACGGTTTGTTTTGCTGTAGGTACTTGTGGGTACATAACCGCTTATTAAGCTGTTTAGGTTCAACATTAAACACTTGTGGCAATATTACTCAGGGTGCTTTTTTGGGCATCTTATATATTACAAGTTATGTTAACCAATAAATCAGATGGGGCAGCCACAAAAACCTATAGCCGCCGAACAGCAGATCCTCTCTTTGGGACGCGTCCTCCAAAGCCTCAGAGAAGAAGATGATGTTGACGTTCTGATTGAAACTACTATTTCTTATCTTAAAGAAGAGTTTGACTACAAACTGATTTGGATTGCTCTTTACGATCGCCTGAATCACATATTATTCGGAAAAGGGGGGATCACACCCGATCGCGACATGAGCTTTTTACGCCAAAGAGTTGTTCTCAGTCCTGGGGATTTATTAGAGCAAGTAGTAATTGAACAGCATCCTTTGGGCGTAGCTGATTTGCAAACTGAAATCCGCGCCGCCGAATGGCGAAAAGTTGCCGAAAAATTCCACATCCAAGGAACGATTATTTTACCAATTCGCTACAAAGACCGTTGCTTGGGCTTGGTATTACTGGGTTCAGAACGCTGGGGCTACTTACTGACAGGAGAAACAAAAGCACGTTTGATGATGGTTTTAGGTGAACTGGGGGCAGTGCTTTATCAAAATGAGATGCATAAGCACCAAAAGCAAACCAGGCGAACTGACGAGCCATTATTAGAATTGCTAGAAAATTTACGCACCCTCAGTAACCTGAATCAAAGACTTGAAGCAGCGGTGCAAGCAACTCATAAATTTGTCTCCCCCAATCGGACAAATGTTTACTGGTTTGAGCGAGAAGGGCGCTACTTTTGGTGTCGAATGAGCAATCAGTTGGTGAAAATGGATCGCAATTCTAGCAGTCAGCAAGCAGCGGGAATGACTGTACAGGACTTGAGCGATTTTTATTATGCTTTGGCAGTTAACCAAATAGTCTCCATTGGTGATGCCCGCAGTTCTTTAAAAAGCCATTTTACGGCTAAATTGCTGCAACGTTTGAACGTGCGATCGCTCTTGGCAGCTCCGATTATTTGGCAAAAGAACTTAGTCGGTTTCCTGGCGGTGGAAAGCAATGAACCTCGCATCTGGACAGACACAGACAAAAATTTCGTCCAGGGTGTTGCTGGTTTAATTTCTCTGGTTGCACCTACTGAAAGCATGGAAAGCACTATCAAACAGATTCAAGAGGATGCTCAACTGACTAGCCAAGTTGCTCAAGGTATCTATAGCGAACATGACCTTCAGACAACTTTACATAGTTGTGCTAAAAGAGTTTTAGCTCGATTAAGTGCTACCCGCTTTTTGCTGTTGCAGTATGACCCTGAACAGAAGAATTATCAATTTATTTACCAAAGTCAGCCCCAAAATCGTCGTCCGTTGACATTTACCCTTCATACTCTCAAAGAATTAGATGGGCAGCTTTTGCAAAATTCAACTCAAGCGCTGGAAATTGAGAACTTAGATGAAGATTTACGCTTTTTTAACTGGCGTCCCTCGTTGTTAGAGAATGGTGTGCGATCGCTACTTGTTTGTAAATGCACTCATGAACATATACCAGCAGCACTTTTGGTGATTACTCATGAAAGCCATCGTTCTTGGACAACCCTAGAAAAAGAATTGCTGTGGGCCGTCAGTCAGCAGATTGGTGTAATTGTTCGTCAGTGGCAATTACATAACCGTACTACCCAGCAGCAAAAAACTTCCCAGGCATTTGAGCAATGCTTACGTATTCTGACACAATCCCAGAACAGGATTGAGGTCGAAAAAAAGCATTTAGAACGTACAGCACTTGAACAAATAGCATCAATTTTGGCTTGTCCTCTCGCGCTAATGCTATCCTGGGCGCCTGGTGAGAGTTGGGCAGAAATTATCCCTGGAGTGATTGACAATAGCCTATTTGGGATTTTTTCTGATGCATCTATTCCTATCCAGGCTGAAGCCTTAATTCAGTGGGCACTTGTTACGGAGAATTACCTGACTTTGAAGGTGGATAATTTACCCCCGGAAACTCGGAAATGGTTGAATATTCCAGACAAAGGTCAAATTTTGGTGATGGCATTACGTACAACTGCTGATTATGAAACCACTAGTGTAGTGCTGTTAGCAGACTATCAAGAGCGTCGCTGGTCAGAACAAAACCTCAGTGCAACAGCAACTCTGATTTCTCAATTAGCTTGGTGGCGTCGTGAAAAGCAAATTACCCGACTTTTAGAATCCACAACAGAAGAATTACGACAACTTAACTGGTACAAACATCGTCGCCTAGAGGAAATTCAAAGAATAACGGCGCACTCCCTTAAACAAATACATGATTTGGGCATTCCTGCGAATGAACTGACTCAGATGCGCTACCAGCTATTGCTGCGGCAGTTAGACCATACAGCCGCCTCCATGAGTGGAATGCTAAAACTCGAACACTGGCAGCTACATATTAGTTGGGAAACGATGCCCATAGCCAGTTTACTGAAGCGATCGCTCGAACGGATCGAAAATCACCTGAAACAACAAAAGCTGTGGATTGGTGTACATGGTTTGGGACAACCGATTGATGAGCAAGAATCGCCCAAGAATTCTTCATTAGTTAGAGGCGTTCCTCCCTCCAGCACTCAATCTGCAATGGCGATCGCTGGTGATATTGTCAAAATTGAATTAGTTATCCATGAATTATTGATTACTGCCTGTAACCGTTCTCAAACTGGTAGCAGAATTGATATTTGGTGTCGCCGTTTAGATCCGTCAAAACCCTTAGATATAAAATATTCTTCTTCTACAACTGGAGCGGCTGAACATCAAACATCGCTAGAACTATCGATCACATATAACGGTGCGATCGAACCACAGCTACTCACAGAACTACATGATAATACACCTAAAGATGCGCTTGCTCCCTCCAAGCTCGACCAACCACCAGCTTTACATCTGGTGATCTGCCAAAATCTCATGCAAGAACTAGGAGGAGAGTTGAATTTCTATCAGTTACCAGATAATCGGGTAGTCAGTCGCTTGTTGTTGCCGTTAGCTATTCATGATTCTTAGTCCAGCTTTGCGTAAAATCGTCGCAAATTAGGAGTTCAAATTTAAACACAGATGCGCTTCATCTTCTGGCAGAAAAGGTTAGTACAACTGTGCCACTAAGGGGGATCTTTAGACTATACACCTTAAGCAGTAAACCGCATTGATACCAATCCTGACTTCGATAATTGGTACAGGCGATCGTTGCTAGATTGTACAGTGATTTGCTTGCTCATCAAAGGATGTTCTGGCACCAACATCATTTATGTGAACTCCTCCCTACTGAATTTGTGAACTTTTCCCTACTGAATCCTTACGTAAATTCCAATTAAAAAATGCTCTTTTTTACTCAAGCTTTATAACAAACTAGTGGATGCACGACTAGTATAAGTATGTAACCAATTAACTGCACTCTAGATTTAATAACTAAAGTACTTATACGGTTATTACTTATATAAAGGTGCGGAAGTGGTAAATAAAAATTAGTCCTTAAATAGAAGATTTCTTCTACATAAGACAAACATGGCTTGGAAAGTTCCCAAGCTGCCCATCTTGCTTGCCTATACTTGGCTTTTACTCATTAGTAAGTCCGTAGACAAGCATGACAAATTTGCAATCTTAACATCATAAAAGAAAAACAAAAAATTGTATGAAAAAGTACACCAAAGTTGTAAAGCGTTTTTTGGCATTGGCTACTCCAGTGATCGCTACTTCGATATTGGCAGCCTTACCGAGCCAAGCTGCTACCCTTGCATATTCTGAGTCAAGATTCAACATTAACAACTTTAGTAGCAGCCCTTTAGATGTTAGGACTTTGACTGATAATGTGACCACAGCAATTAGCACAGGTGGTCAAGTAACTGCTGATGCTAACGCTGAAGCTAAGTTTAATATCGATGCAAACAACTCTGCCTCTAATTTGTCCTTCAGCCAAGCTCAAGGTCAGGGTGATGGCTATACAGGGTCGGCGGAAAGCTTTGCTGCGATTATCGGTTACGATTTTATAGTAGACAAAGAATTTTCTTTTGATTTCAGTGGCTTATTTAAGCTTGAAACATCCATTGATGATGCATCCACTGAACGTGCAAATGCTCGTGGAGAGTTCTTATATCAGTTATACGACAGAGATAGTGGTAATCTTTTGGACTCTTTCAAGATTTCTGGAAATTTATCAACTATAGGTAACAATGATGCTTTTGTATTTGAACCGAGTAGTAACATAACTCTGGATTCAAGTCAGACTTCTATTGATAAATCTTTTGGCGGAACACAGGAATATGCTTTGACTAACTTTAAGGGTAAATATTCCCGTACTTTTGATAAGTCAACTCGTTTATTATTAATAGAATCTAAAATTAATCAAGTGAGCGTCTATACTGTACCAGAACCCTCAACAATTCTAGGTTCCCTGTTTAGTTGCACTATGTTTGGTGCTGTCTCGATACGCAAGCGTAAAAGAGCTTCTTCGGCTGCGTTGTTGGTTAATAAGGATTTAAGGTCTGTTTAGTATGCAACAGTGTGACAATCTTTGTGGAACTGTGGATATCGTTTAAAACCCGGAGTACCCCTTTTACAGTTGTCATAAAACTAAGAGATAGAAGACTATGCTTGTTTTCTACTCGTAAGTCTTGCCATTGAGTTAAGTTCATTAGCAAAAAGAAAGTTAGCTGCAAATACAGCACAATCAATTCAATAATTTATGCAAATCTTTTTTAGCTGTATTTTTAATACTCATCCACAGCTAAGTACAGCTATTTTGAATGAATTTTTACAGTCAGAATTGCATTATCTACTGCTGTTATCTGAGCTGACTTTTCATAAGCTTTGAACTCAAAAACAAGCATAGTCATTAAGCAACGCCGAAGTGTCGCTTTTACCTACTGTCTTATACTACTATAGGTGGTATAAGATAGAGGTACAGAAGTATTCCTAACAAGCTTTCATGAGCTATGTCCATAAAAGCTTTCTACAAATTGGTTATGCCAGCTTTAGGAAACTGTTGCCGATGTATCAGCAGATGCAATAGCCTTATCACCATCAGTAATAACGGCAGCAAGGGCGCCAGCAAGAGCACCTTCAATAGTAGCTGTAATAGTGCCGTTGCCTACTTTATAACTGCTCTTTTTAGCAGTAGAAT
Source organism: Nostoc sp. DedQUE12b (assembly GCF_034530835.1). Classification (NCBI taxonomy): domain Bacteria; kingdom Bacillati; phylum Cyanobacteriota; class Cyanophyceae; order Nostocales; family Nostocaceae; genus Nostoc; species Nostoc sp. DedQUE12b. Next base: position 61,241 of record NZ_JAVRCI010000032.1, read on the forward strand.
AAGCACGTGCGTAAGCAGATGCAAATCCCCCTTGTACTTGACTAAGATCGGAAACTTCATCTTCACAAAAACTGAGATCGGAAATTCTTAATCGTTCCATAAAAAAGCTCTCTTGGAAAAACGAATGTATTGCTGAAAGTTTTGAGAACTTTCAGCAATTTTTCTATCTAAAATGCACTGTAGTACACTTTAGGACGGACTAAGGCTTATTTAGCCGGCAGAAGAACTAGATGAACCGACACTAGCAGATAGGCTGTATTTCTTGGAGACAGCAATGGTGCTAGTAGCAATGCTGGTGATAGCGATGTTTTTACCAAAAGCAAATGCTTTTGAAGTAGCATCTGCAAAAGCTATTCCACCTTGAACATTCTCATTTTCAAGAACGGTTTCTACATGAGAAAGATCGTTGATAATCATGATTTTACTTTCCTAAGAATTAGTAAGGTCGACTTGTTTGTTGTCGTGCCACTACAACTTGTTTTTTAGTGGCATACAAAGAATAGCACTATTAGAATTCGATGAATAGTAGTTTTACGTAAATTTTCTTTTAAAAAGGAAAAAACATTATATTATCAAGTTATTTACAGGGTTTCGTATTCATAAATGCTTTCAAAATGACTTTGCTATGTATTATCAAGTTAATTACAACATTTAGTATTTAGAGACTGTTTTAAAAGTGTTTTGATATGACTTTAGGCACTTTTAATCCCTCTAAGCTCCAAAGCTGCTTTATTTGATCTATTAAGGAGGATATTGTCAACAACATAGGCAATAAATTTAGGAAAGTTAGTAATCAGAGAAATTACTATCTCAAAGAGTCAATTTCAGTGCGTTGGCGAAACCTTTCTGAAGGCATCACCATTTTCTTGTGCAATCAGATTTTTTATTACCTGATTTTTTTTGCTTGAAACGCTTGTAAATCAGCACCTTTTAGCCAATGAAACATCCCTAATCCGTCAGGGGTGTTTCATGGTTTTCATTGGTATGAGTCAACTTAAGCTAAAACTCCTTTAAAATCTCGTTTCCAGCCTCTCAATTAGGCATTCCCAGTCTCCGACAGGCAATGAGATAATCTGCTAAAGTCTTTGTGCGCCTATAAATCTAGAAATAATTTGGGATAATTTATTTTTTGCAAGTCCCTAAAAGAGAAGGCTAGTAAGATTCAAAGCCTCTCTCTTTTGAGAAAAAATATTGCAACTAAGTCTAAGGATAGATTGACAATATATTTGTTCGTCGAATTTATCCTGCCTTCATAGCAAACTGGTTATAATTATCTTCCATCTCCCTCAGAAATCAAATTCTCATCTACACAGCATTTATATGGGACGTGTTCGTTCTAAATCTGACCTACCTACAAAAATCTGTCCGGTATGTCAACGTCCTTTCACATGGCGTAAAAAGTGGCAAGATTGTTGGGACGATGTGAAATATTGCTCAGAACGTTGTCGTCGTCGCCGTTCTGAAGCTCAAAATGAAACCAACCGCGATACAGACGCAAATAGCGCAAGAGATTAATGGAGTTAGAGGTGCAACCTAAATTAATTATTCATGGAGGGGCTGGTAGTTCTCTCCACGGTAAAGGCGGATTAGAGGCGGTGCGCCGATCGCTCCATACAGTAATAGAAGAAGTTTATTCTCTGCTATTGTCAGGAGCAACTGCCTCAGAGGCAGTGGTGCAGGGTTGTCTAATGCTCGAAGACAACCCCCGTTTTAATGCTGGTACTGGTTCAGTATTGCAATCCGATGGACAAATCCGTATGAGTGCTTCCCTGATGGATGGTGCATCAGGACGGTTTAGTGGTGTGATTAATATCTCGCGGGTGAAAAATCCGATTGATTTAGCGCAATTTTTACAAAGCTCGCCAGACCGAGTGCTATCAGATTTCGGTTCGGCTGAGTTGGCGCGGGAAATGCAAATTCCCAGCTATAACGCTTTAACTGATTTGCGGTTACAAGAGTGGATACAAGAGCGCCAGGATAATTTTAAAAGCACAATGGCTGGTGTGGTAGCAGAACCCGAACTGCTAGAAACCAGCAATGCCGGACGCGGTACCATCGGTGTAGTAGCTTTAGATGCATCTGGTAAGCTAGCTGCTGGCACTTCTACTGGTGGTAAGGGATTTGAACGGATTGGCAGGGTAAGTGATTCGGCGATGCCAGCAGGTAATTATGCTACTAGTAATGCTGGTGTTAGCTGTACTGGCATTGGTGAAGATATCATCGATGAGTGTTTAGCCGCACGGATTGTAGTGCGTGTCACTGATGGGATGTCACTGGAGGAGGCTATGCAGCGCTCCTTTGGGGAAGCCCACGAGAACAAACGCGATTTGGGAGCGATCGCCTTAGATGCTAGTGGAGCGATCGCTTGGGGAAAAACTAGCGAAATTTTACTCGCCGCCTACCATGACGGCGAAAAAATTGGTGATACTTTGGAATGGACTGGTAACGAACTGATCGGCTATTGTTGAATCAGTTTCAGGGCTTCGGCTAAAGTTTCTTGCTGGTCAACCATTGCGGCCAATTCTTGGGCTTCATAATGCCCCTCCAAAGCTTCTAGCGCCGCTCTTTTCAGTGCCACTTGATATCCTTGTTCCAGAATATCGATTAATTCTACTTGATTCAAGTAAAAGCCACCGGATTTGCGGCGCTTGTTTATTTTGTTGATTTCCCGCACTGTATTTTCTATTGATACATCCCAAGAGCGAGTAGAACGTTTTTCGGCCTTTTGTTTAATTAAATGGATGAGCAGAATCACACCATAACTATCAATTTTATTGATTTTGTCACTGAGACTCATTTCTTCTAACTCATCCACCAACAGTAGCGCCTCATGGATTTTGCCTTGTTCTAGAAATTGCCTAAGTTCTAGCAGTTCTTCCATGCATGTTATATGTTGAGATTTTGCCTATACTACTAATCTAGCTAGATTAGACATCTAGCAAAAATCGTGGTTTTAGACTATAAACCACAGATCAACCGCGATTAACACCGATAAATTATTTATGTTGATCTGTGGTTTCATTTTCAACATTTTTCCTTCGCCAAGCTGGTTTTACCACCTGACGACTACGGGCAATTACCAGAGAATCATCAGGCACATCTTCTGTCACAGTAGAACCAGCTGCAATGTAGACATCATCTCCCAAAGTGAGCGGAGCCACTAAAACACTATTGGCGCCAGTTTTTGTCCGATCGCCTATTTTGGTACGATGTTTCTTTACGCCGTCATAGTTGGCAGTAATTGTACCAGCACCAATATTCACCTGATTACCGACAACAGTATCACCTATATATGACAAATGGGCTGCATTGGTGCGATCGCCTAATTGCGTATTTTTCAATTCCACAAAATTCCCCACACGGCAACCAGCACCCACCTGTACCTGACCGCGCAAATGAGTATAAGGGCCAATTCGGCTTCCGGCTTGCACGGTGCTATTTATGACTACTGAATATTGCACTGTAACATTTTCACTTAATTGACTATTTTCAATTAAACTCCCCGGCCCAATGTGACTTCCTGCTTGGATCGCTGTATTTCCTCGCAGGTGAGTTTGGGGTTCAATAATTACATCCGGTTGCAATTCCACTGTTTCATCAATGGTGATGCTGGTGGGGTCGATAAGAGTGACACCCGCCAGCATCCATTTTTCCTTGACTCGTTTTTGCAAAATTTCGGATGCTGCTGCTAGTTGCAAGCGATCGTTGATGCCGAGAATTTCTTGGTAATCTTCCACATCCACTGCCATCACTTGTCCCACCTGAGTCACAGCATCGGTAAGATAATATTCTTTTTGGGCATTGTTTGCCTGGAGGTGAGGAAGCACCTTTGCCAAATCTGGCCAGCGAAAGCAGTAAACTCCAGCGTTAATCCGCTGATTTTGTCTTTGAGCAGCTGTACAATCCTTGTGTTCGACTATTTCCTGCACAATATTTTCATCGTTACAAAAAACCCGCCCGTAGCCTGTGGGGTCAGGTAGGTGCGAGGTGAGAATAGTGGTAGAGTTTTGATTTCGGACGTGAGTTTGTAACATCTGCTTAAGAGTTTCGCTGCGTATTAACGGTAAATCGCCGTTAAGTACCAGCAAATCTCCAGTGTAATTTTCCAAGTGAGGAAGTAATTGCTGGATAGCATGACCTGTCCCCAATTGCACAGTCTGTTCGACAAACTCCAAGCTGGGAATTGAATGCATGGCGGCTTGCACTTCTTCGGATTGATATCCCACAATCACGATTTGCCGTGAGGGCGAAAGTGGTTCTACACTTTCGAGAACTCTCTCTATTAGCGATCGCCCACCCAAAGAATGTAAAACCTTGGGTAAGCATGATTTCATCCGTGTGCCGCGTCCTGCCGCTAGAATTGCTACAACTACCATAATTAGCTATCAGCTATCAGTGAAATGTGATTAATGCTGTTGGTACTTTAAAATCTCGGCTCAAATCATACCAGCTAATTATAGAAGACTGAAAATATTAAAAAAGTCAGAATTCAGGAGTCGGTATAACTTCTACTCATAAAAAGCAGAGATTATAATAATGCAAATTAGGGTTTATTACAGCAGCTATAAATCATTACTCCCTACTGCCCACTCTTCCCATTTTCCTGACAAGAGCAAATAAACTCTGCAAACTGCTGCATTAGTTTGGGGTTACGCCAACCAGAATCAGCTTCTTCTTGCATCACTAAAAGGGCTTCTGTTGAAGTAAAAGCTCTTTTATAAGGTCGTTCGCTAGTTAAGGCATCATAAATATCAATTAACTGAAACACTTGTGCCAGATAAGGAATATCATCTCCCTTGAGTCGATCGGGGTAGCCTGAACCATCCCAACGTTCGTGGTGATGACGAATAATCGGAATTACACCGCGCATACTGCGTAGTGGTTGGCAGATTTTTTCTCCAATCAAAACGTGCTGCTGCATAATTTGCCAATCTTCGGGGGTGAGTTTGCCTTTTTTTAGCAGCACAGCATCGGGAATACCTACCTTACCAATATCGTGGAGATAACCACCCCACATCAAATCTCGAATTTGATAGCGTGTGAGGTTGAGGTATTCACCAAAAACTTGTCCCAGTTTTACTAGACGTTCGCAATGGTTGCCTGTATTGGGATCGCGACTTTCAATGGACATAGCAATGGAAAACAGTACTTGTTCGGCATGGTCTAAATCTTCGTTCATACGCTTCTGCCGCACCAAGGACTTCACACGCGCCGCTAGTTCCACCCGATCAAAAGGTTTGGTGAGAAAATCATCTGCCCCAACTTCAATTCCCCGAATGCGCGATCGCCTGTCATTTAACGCTGTAATAAAAATTACTGGGATTAGCCTAGTCTGCTCATCCTGTTTAAGCAATTGGCAGACTTCAAATCCATCCATTCCTGGCATCATTACATCCAGCAAAATCAAATCTGGTTGTTTTTGAGTTACCAATCCCACAACAATAGAACCACTGTCCGCCTCAATCACTTCGTATCCTTCCATCCCCAAGAGGGCAACAGCAGTCATCCGACTGGCGGCATGATCGTCAACTACTAAAACCTTTGGCGGATCTAAATCAAACCCATTCACTTTAGAACCTTTGGCTTGTAGTGTTCTAGAGACCAATGAATCATCACCACAATTAACATCAGATTTTATCCAAGAAGAAATTGCTTGCCGATCTTCAAGCATAAGGTCTCCTTGAGATAAGCTTAAAGAATAACCCTCCGCATTTTGCGATTTCACGGCATGATTTGAACCGATATTCTTCACTGTGCTGATGGGGTTGAACCCATTAACTATTTTTTCTGTAAAGCCTGTATGGTTGGATTTCCATTGAATCACAAAGGCACTCCAAGTTTTTGCACAAGTTAACAGTGTCACATGTTAAAAACAAATTTAATATTTGACTGTATCTGAGTCAGAGTTTCCATAGGGATTATGCATGATCTCAAGCTGCCGAGATGAATTTTTCCCAGTATGTATTTTTATGTTACAAACACCGTGTATCTTGTTGTCAAATTTTTTGCTTCTAATTTCAGTATGATAAATTCTCACAAATGTTAAATCAGGTTTTTTACGGAGATTTTTTAGCCTTATGGCGTCAGAAAGCGTTATATTTTGACTGCTTTATATCAAGATATCGGATTTTGAGTTTTAAGTCTTTATAGTAATCATTGTAATCATTAGATATAAATGTTTTTACTTACTCAGTTATAGCAATACTAAGTACTATGGAAAAATATGTAGTATTGAATACTAACATAAAGATAAGCTATTTGGCTCGTAAAAACTCGTTGAATTAGGCTTGTAGCCCATAGGCGTAGCATATTGTATGATATTGCAATCAAACTACAAACTAGTTCCCATAAAATCCCTGCCTTGTGTTCCCAATAGCCACCTTTTTCGCCAATGGGAGGCAGTTTCAAGGCAAGAGATTTGTTGCTCTTGTTGTCGCCGCCTGACTATGACTTCGGTTGGATCGCTCAATTGAGGATCGCGATAGGGAATAGCAGCACGAGTTAGCAAGTGTTCTTTTTCAACTTCTGAGAGAGTAGTGAGTGAAGAGTGGTCTTTAGACTCAGCATTTTTAGAATGTGTTGCTACGGTACCAGGCGATCGCCTTCCTACGGGTGGGGTAGAAGATATTACCAAGCCAGCAGACAAAAGTGCTGTGCGTACAGCAGCAGCACAAGAATAGGTGGCTAATAAACCATCTGGATGTAAACACAATGACAGTTGTTGAATAAATTCAACAGTCCATAATTGAGGACACTGTGGTGGTGAAAAGGGATCGAGGAAAATTGCATCTGCCCAGAAACCCGACTGACGTACTAGCGCGATCGTAGTTCTAGCATCGCCAATTAGTAGCTTCGCTTTCAGGCAAGGTGTTTGCACTTGATGCTCAAAAGCTAGCTGTTTCAAAATTTCAATATACTTAGAGTTCCAATTATCGAACAACTGATGAGCGATCGCCGCTTGTGGCACTGCTGGATTCAGTTCTAAACCGATTATTTCAACACAACAACTAGGATTCACGTCCCAAATTGTTTGCAAAGCAGCAGCTGTGTTATATCCCAGACCATAACAAACATCCAATAGTCGCAAGATCGGTTTTTGCGCTGCTGTAGCCAGTTGAGTGGGTTCTACAAACTTGCAAAAACTTTCCTGAGTAGCTCCAGAATGGCTGTGAAAGGATTCACCAAACTCTTGAGAGACAAAGGTGAAAGAACCATCTGCTGTTAACTTAGGTGTAAAATTCTCTAAGTCTGACATCTTACAAAAAAACTAAATAATGACTAATGCCCAATACTTCGGCTCCTTTCGACTCCGCTCAAGGCAAGTCGCTCAGTACAAGTCCCCAATTTGTTGTTTCGCCAGCTTGGCTGTTTGAACATCTAGAAGATCCACAAGTTGTTATTGTGGATTGTCGCTTTTCTTTAGCCGATCCACAACTAGGACAACAACAGTATCAAACCAGTCATATAGAGGGGTCATATTACTTAGATTTGAATCAGGATCTTTCCAGTCCAGTGGGTAAGCATGGCGGAAGACATCCTTTACCTAACCCTAATGATATAGCTAACAAATTGGCAGCGATTGGGGTAAATTACCAAAAAAGTTTAGTTGTAGCTTATGATGATTCGCGCTTTGCCTTTGCGGCTCGTCTATGGTGGCTGTTGCGCTATCTAGGACATGAGCAAGTAGCAGTACTAGATGGCGGTTTAGCTGGATGGCAAAAAGCTGGATATTCTGTCACAGATGTTATTCCTCCCTCGCGGATGGGTAGATTTGTCGCTCAAATACAAACAGAAAAGGTGGTAGATATTACAGCCGTGAAAAGCCGGAAAGATAGCCACGAGGTAGTATTGGTAGATTCAAGAGAGAGCGATCGCTACCGAGGCGAACGAGAGCCAATCGATCGAATTGCCGGACATATTCCTGGTGCAGTCAACTATCCCTGGCAAGAAGTTACAGACTCTTCCGGCTACCTACTTCCTCAAGAAGAACAACGCCATCGGTGGGAAAAGCTAAAAACAGCCGAAGAAATATTGGTATATTGCGGTTCTGGCGTTACTGCTTGTGTGAATTTACTTTCTTTAGAATTAGCTGGTATTAGCAAGGGTAAACTTTATGCTGGTAGCTGGAGTGATTGGATTTCCTATTTATAGTCATTAGTCATTGGTCATTGGTCATTAGTCATTGGTCATTAGTCACTTGTACTGAGTTTCGACTGCGCGGTAATCGAGCGAAGTCGAGATTCAACTACCGCGTAGTCGTTGGCGTGGTAACAGAGCGTAGTCGTACCCCTCCGAGGAAGCAAGCTACGCGCACCGTCTCGTAGAGAAGTGCAGCCTCTCTAAGAGTTATATTGTCGTTTTTAATAAAGGACTAATGACAAAGGACAAATTTCAAAACTTACCTAATTGAAAACCGTAATTAATAGTGAAGAACCAGCCATCAAAATCAATGTTTTCGGCGGTTGAACTACCTAAACTTACTCCAGCTTGGACATTCATATTAATGGTGTCGGATATTCGGTAATTTAAGTGTCCGAATACCCGATAAAATTCGTCTTCTCGATCGCGCTGTGTAAAGTCTGATAAGTACATTTGGTAGCCAATACCAACCTGGAGAGGCTTTTGCAAGTAGTAGTTCAGAGACACCCACAAGGAATTGATTATCCGATCACGACTTTGGGGATCGGCAAAATTTACACTCAATTCGTAGAAGCTATCTAGGGTTAATCTTGAAGTTAAAGGATCTCGGCGTCCCAAAGACAGTTGTAGGGAATTTTCATTTAAAAAGCGATCGCCTGCTTTGAAGCTATCCGGGCGATCGCTGCTGTTGGCATAAAATAAATGTTGATTGCTCCAACTGATTTCTCCAAACATTCGTTGGGATAGCTGCTGGTAAATACCGAGATTGAATCTCACCTGATTGTAATGATATTCTGACTGATTTATATAACGAATCAGATTGCCATCAATTGAGCCATTTAAAAAAGTTTTAGATCCCAAAGGGAAATATGTAGAGGCTAGTGTCAGTCCAGAAATAATTAAACCATCTTCTATGGGACTATCATTTGAGGAAAATATGTTACTCGTTTGGAAGTAGCCGACACGTCCTTGTAGATAGGCGATAGGTTTAAACTGAGGTACAGGTTGTTCTGTCGGTGGTGGTAGCTGTTGTTCTAAAGGTTGTTGTTCTAGGGGTCGTAACCGCACCCGTAACCCCAATTCGCGATCGCTATTAGATTCAAATGGTAGTTTTGGCGATCGTAGCAGTTCTAGCAACCTCTCTCGCCTTTGAAAATACTCTCTCTCAGGCAAATTTAATAGTTGCTCCTTTGAGTCTGAAGGAGATATGGGCAAATTATTTGGCTGCGATTCTAGCTGCGGCGGTTCATTTTGCTTTTGAGTATCTATAGGTTCTTCGGTTTGATTTGGGATTTGAGTCGTTTCTGGTGTTTGCTGTGCCAGATTTAACGGCATCCGAGAGTCTAAAGTATGTGACTCACTCGACAGCTTGCACAAAGAGTTAATTGCTTTTTGCTCTAACTTATGACATAACTGCTCATGAGTTAACTGTGTAGTTGCTAAATGATTAGGATGTAAAACATCTGTAATTGCAGATTCTGCCGCATCTACTCTAATGCAACACCAGCTTCCACCACTGGACGTTAACAAAATACAAAAAAACAAATTTTTCCAGTTCTTGAGTCGCATCTGGTTAGATCGCATTAATTGCGTTTGGCAAATGTAGACCCACAAGCTGTATCGGAAGTTCCGACTACAAAGATACAGTTGATTGCATCTATTTTAGCTTTGTAGGTATATACTGAAACTACAAACTAAAATTGCTTCTTTTCGGATTTTTCCCAGATTTTTATGTAAAACTGAGATGCTCCGATAAAATACCTGCTTAAATTTTAGTGAAATACAGCTAGTGAATAATTTCACAACAAATTTTAGCAAGTTATTGTCCACCATAATTAATGACTTTCTGCCTGAAGTGATTATAAAGCGTTATATGTAAAGTACTTTTCGTTTATTTTTTTATATCAAATACTAGCTTCTCAATTTCCTACAGACTTGATTACATACAATTTCAGTTTCATAAGGAAAACTTAAATCAAGTAAATATACATATCATTTATTATTTATTTTATGCATTAAATCTAAATTAAAATTTAAACTAATTTACCTAAAAAACTCTTACAACAATTAGCATTAGCATAAACTTTAATTTTTATGATATTAATTGAAGGTAAAAATTTTTCAAACTATGTTTTATAAATCGTTTCCATTATTGGTGATTGGTTTATGGGGACTTATAGTACTGCCTCTGCCAGATCGGGTAAGCGCTATAACTCCTCTAACGCGAGCACAAATTCAGAACCTCCGCAACATCGTACAACTGATACCCAAAGATAAATTGAAGAAACGTCCTGCACGCAAATTAGATGCAATGACCCCTGGGGACGGGTTGTCAACTGGTCGAGCTTCTCTAGCAGATTTGCGTTTTAATGATGGCTCTTTGGCACGAGTTGGAGAACAGGCGTTATTTCAATTTTTGCCGAAGACTCGTGACTTTAAACTGACAAACGGGACTGTGTTGTTGCTCATCCCACCAGGAAAGGGGCAAACACGTATACAAACACCAAATGCAGCAGCAGCAATTCGTGGTTCAGCATTATTTGTACGCTACGACCAACAAACAGACACTACGATTGTGGGTGCGCTGACAAATAGCGGCATTGAAGTTTCTAACAAGAAAGGTTCTCAAACTCAGGTGTTGGAAGCGGGGCAAATGGTGATTATAGTTAAAGGCGAATTTCAAAGGTTATATGATTTTGATCTCAGAAATTTTTATGAAACGAGCCAGATGGTTCGGGAACTTGATTTGAACAGGCAGAGTCCTGTGCCTACACCTGATCCTGCAATCACCAGTGTTCAAGCCGAAACTACTGCGGCTTTGAAAGCACAGCCACCTATAAAAGGCGAGGGAGTAATTGAAAACCCCTCTTTTGTGCAGTTAACTCCACAAGTTGACCAAACTGAGAAATTACTCAACACCCCAACAGATCCAACACCCGTAACGCCAACAAATCCAACACCCGTAAAACCCGTAACTCCAACACCTGTAACCTCAACAGATCCAACGCCTGTAACCTCAACAGATCCAACACCCGTAACGCCAAC